>JAJUHG010000067.1 GCA_029267995.1 Micrococcales bacterium | reverse complement strand
CTAAGCGGGAAGCCTGCTTCAAGATGAGGTTTCCACGGGTTTCGACCCGAGAGGCACCCGGCTAGACCACCGGGTAGATAGGCCGGATGTGGAAGTGGGGACTAACGACCCATGGAGCTGACCGGTACTAATAAGCCGACAACTTGACTCACATCAATACTTGCTACGCGTCCACTGTGCGGTTCCCGAGATACGGTCGGGAACACCCGAATTATCTCAATAGAGTTACGGCGGTCATAGCGAGAGGGAAACGCCCGGTCCCATTCCGAACCCGGAAGCTAAGCCTCTCAGCGCCGATGGTACTGCACTGGAGACGGTGTGGGAGAGTAGGTCGCCGCCGGACATTCTTTCACGATGGGCTCACCCGCAAGGGTGGGCCCATCGTCGTTTCTGCAGGTGCGATAATCGTGCCCGATGAGAGGAACCACGGTGCACGAACGCGAGACGCCCGAGATCGACCCCGACGTGAGTTACTCCGACCTGGACCGTAGCGTCCGGGCGAGGCTGCGCGGCCTGAGCAAGCCCAACGCCGAGCAGGTGGGCCTGCACCTCGTCATGGCCGGTCGCTACCTCGACAGCGATCCCGAGCTTGCCTACGCGCATGCCGCTGCCGCAGTGCGCCGCGCGGGCCGCATCGACGTCGTGCGCGAGGCCGCCGGCATCGCCGCGTACCGGACGGGTCGCTACGCCGAGGCACTGCGGGAGCTGCGCACCGTCCGCCGGCTCAACGGGTCCTCCGAGCACCTCCCGCTCATGGTCGACTGCGAGCGAGGCCTCGGGCGCCCCGAGCGTGCGATCGAGCTCGCCGCGACCCCGGAGGCGAAGACCCTCGACGAGGTCGGGCGCATCGAGCTCGCGATCGTCGTGAGCGGGGCACGGCTCGACCTCGGCGAGCCCGAGGCCGCGCTCGCCGTGCTGCACGGGCTCACGACGCGTGACCGCCTGCTCGCGGCACGCGTCGCCCAGGCTCGGGCGAGCGCCCTGGAGACGCTCGGGCGCGCGGCCGAGGCACACGCCGAGCTCGCCACCTTCACGCCCGAAGAGCTTGCCGCCGCAGCGGGCGAGACTGAGGGGCCGCTCGAGGTGGTCGACCTCGCGGCCGAGCATGACGAGGAGGACGGCGAGTGACCCGGGGCGGCCTTCTCGGGGTCGCGACGACCCCCGCGCTCGAGCATGACCTGGCCCTCGTCGACCTCGACGGCGTCGCCTACCGGGGCCACGAACCGATCCCGCACGCCGCAAGCTCCCTCGTGGCCGCGCGCGCGGGTGGCATGCGGCTCGTCTTCGTGACGAACAACGCCTCGCGCGAGCCCGAGGAGGTCGCGCAGCAGCTCACGAGCCTTGACATCCCGACCGACCCCCACGAGGTCCTCACCGCGGCGCAGGCCGCCGCGGTGCTGCTCGCCACTCGGCTGAGCCCCGGCGACCGGGTGCTCGTGGTCGGAGGGCAAGGACTGCGCACCGCGACCGAGCAGGCCGGGTTCACGGTCGTCGAGCGCGCGGCCGACGACCCCGTCGCCGTCGTCCAAGGGTTCAGCCCCGACCTCGGCTGGCGAGACCTCGCCGAGGCCGCCTACGCCGTGCAGCGCGGGGCGTGGCACGTCGCGAGCAACCTCGACCTGTCACTGCCCACCGAGCGCGGCTTCGCGCCGGGCAACGGCTCGCTCGTGGGCGCCGTGCAGAACGCGACCGGGGTGCGCCCCGACTCCTCGGGCAAGCCGAGCCCCGCGATGTACGAGCTCGCGATCGAACGGGCCGGGGCCCGCGCCCCGCTCGTCGTCGGGGACCGCCTCGACACCGACCTCGCGGGCGCCCGCGCAGGCGGCCTCGTCGGCCTGCACGTCCTGACCGGGGTCTCGAGCGCGCGTGACGCGGTGCTCGCGCGCCCCGCCGAGCGGCCGCACCTGCTCGGGGCGGACCTGCGGGCGCTCCACGAGGCCCACCCGCAGCCAGCAAAGGACCGCGAGGGATGGTGGACCTGCCGGGACGCCGCAGCCCGCTGGGACGAGGGACGGCTCGAGCTCGACGGGACCGGGATCGACCTCGTGCGCGCCGCGTGCGCCGCGACCTGGGAGCTCGCCGACTCGGGCCACGAGATCGACCCGGCCGCAGTCCCCGAGCTCGACGTCTGACGGGTTGTCCACACAACGGCCGCACGACGACGCACGGGCGGTAGCGTGAGAAGGGTGGAGCACATGGATCACGAGCCCGACCACCTCGAGGACGACGCGTTCGACGCGCCCACGGGCGACGCGGTCGTCGACGAGGCCCTCGCGGTGCTCGACGGGCTCGAGCACCGCTCCCTGCCCGAGCACGTGGCCGCCTTCGAGTCCGTGCACGGCGCGCTCCAGGACCGGCTCGCCGAGGGACAGCGGTAGCCCATGACGAGGCAGCGTCTCGACGTGACCCTCGTGCGCTCAGGCCTCGCGCGCTCGCGCGGGCACGCCGCCGAGCTCGTGGACGCCGGGCGCGTCCGGGTCGACGGCACCCCCGCCCGCAAGGTCTCGATCCCGGTCGGGCCCGAGCAGCGCGTCGACGTCGCGCAGGGCCTCGACCACGTCTCGCGCGCAGGGCGCAAGCTCGCGGGCGCGCTCGACGCGCTCGAGCCCCTCGGTCTCACCGTGGCGGGCCGCAGCGTGCTCGACGCAGGCGCATCGACCGGGGGGTTCACCGAGGAGCTCTTGCGCCGCGGCGCCCGACTCGTGCACGCGGTCGACGTCGGGCACGACCAGCTCGCGCCCGAGCTGCGCACCGACCCGCGCGTGCGGTCAGCCGAAGGCGTCAACGTGCGCCATCTTGCCGCGGGGGACCTCGACCCCGTGCCCGACCTCGTCGTGGCCGACCTGTCATTCATCTCGCTGCGCCTCGTGCTCGCCCCGCTCGCCGCGGTCGCCGAGCCCGGTGCCGACCTGCTCCTGCTCATCAAGCCCCAGTTCGAGGTCGGCCGTGAGCGGCTCGGCTCGGGCGGCGTCGTGCGCAGCGCGGCCGACCGGGCGGCGGCTGTCGAGGCGGTCCTCGCGGAGGCGCGAGAGCTCGGCTGGTCGTCCCTCGACGTCCGCGAGTCGGTCCTGCCCGGACCCAGCGGCAACGTCGAGCACTTCGCCTGGTGGCGCACCCCCCGGGAGGCCTCGTGACCCGCACCGCACTGCTCGTCTCGCACCCCACCCGGCCCGAGGCGCTCGCAGCCGCCCGCGAGGCCGAGGACGCGCTCGTCGCGGCGGGTTTCACGGTCCGCGTCGCCGACGGGGCGAGTCAGACCGACCTGTCCGACGTCGAGGTCGCCGTCGTCCTCGGTGGTGACGGGACCATCCTGCGCGCCGCGTACCTCACGCGCGGCACCGGGGTGCCGATCCTGGGCGTCAACCTCGGTCACGTGGGTTTCCTCGCCGAGTCCGAGCGGGAGGACATCACGGCCGCCGCGGAACGCCTCGCAGCGCGCGACTACGAGGTCGAGGAGCGCGGGACCCTCGACGTGACGGTCCTGCACGAGGGCACCACCCAGCACGAGTGGGCGCTCAACGAGGTGACGGTCGAGCGGGCGCACCCCGGGCGGATGCTCGAGGTCGCGGTCGAGGTCGACGGGCGGCCCCTGTCGGCCTTCGGCTGCGACGGCGTCGTCATGTCGACCTCGACCGGCTCGACCGCGCACGCGTTCTCCGCGGGCGGACCGGTCGTGTGGCCCGAGGTCGACGCGATGCTCCTCGTCCCGCTCTCCGCGCACGCGCTGTTCGCTCGCCCGCTCGTGGTCGGACCACGCAGCCTGCTCGCGATCGAGATCCTCGCGCGCTCCTCGACCGCAGGCACGCTCAGCGCCGACGGCGCGCGCGGCCTCGAGCTTCCCGTCGGGGCACGCATCGAGGTGCGCCGCTCGCCCGTGCCCGTCCGGCTCGCCCGGCTGAGCCCCGCGCCGTTCACCGACCGACTCGTCCGCAAGTTCGCCCTGCCCGTCGCCGGCTGGCGCGGACGCCCTCAGGAGGGATGAGGTGTTCGAGGAGATCCGCATCGAGAACCTCGGTGTCATCGCCGCAGCCCGACTCCCGCTCGGTCCGGGTCTCACGGCGATCACGGGGGAGACGGGCGCTGGAAAGACCATGGTCCTCACGGGCCTCGGTCTCCTGCTCGGCGCGAAGGCCGACGCGTCGACCGTGCGGCTCGGGGAGGATTCCGCGGCCGTCGAGGGACGCGTCCTGCTCGCGCCGGGCGCGAGCCCTCTCGAGCGGGCCCGCGAGGCGGGCGCCGAGCCCGACGACGACGGCTCCCTCGTCCTCGTGCGCACGATCACGGGGGGCCGTTCGCGCGCCGTCGTCGGCGGACGCAGCGTCCCCCAGGCCGTGCTCGGTGAGATCGCGGCCGAGCTCGTCACGGTGCACGGTCAGGCCGAGCAGGCGCGGTTGCGCACGCCCTCGCGTCAGCGGCTCGCGCTCGACGAGTTCGCGGGGGCCGAGCACCTTGCGCGGCTCGCCGAGCACCGCGAGACCTGGGCCGAGCGTGCCCGGGTCAGCGAGGAGCTCGACACGCTGCTCGCCGAGGCGAGCGAACGTGCGCGCGAGGCCGAGCTGCTGCGCCTCGGGCTGAACCAGATCGAGCGGATCGACCCCCAGCCCGGCGAGGACGTCGAGCTCGCGGCACTCGCGGCGCGCCTGTCCAACACCGAGGACCTGCGCACGGGCGTCACCCTCGCGCACGCGGCGCTCGTCGGCGACGACGACGCGGAGGCCCTCGGCGCGGCGGCCGCGGTCGAGACCGCGCGTCGCGCGCTCGAGCAGGCGGCCGTGCACGACCCCGCTCTCGAGGAGCACGTGCGCCGCGTCCAGGAGATCGGCTACCTCGTCGCGGACCTCGCGACCGAGCTGTCGAGCTACGCCCAGGACGTCCAGGCCGACCCCGCCCGGCTCGAGCAGGTCGAGTCGCGGCGCGCCGAGCTCGGTCGGCTCACGCGCAGCTTCGGCCCCGACGTCGACGCGGTCCTCGCGTGGTCGCGCACCGCGGCCGAGCGTCTCGTCGAGCTCGACGGCGGTTCCGAGCGGGTCGACGGGCTGCGCGAGCGCCTCGCGGTGCTCGACGAACGGCTCGCCGCGCTCCGCGAACAGGTCACGCACGGGCGCCGCGCCGCCGCGAGCCGACTCGGCGAGGTCGTCACGGCCGAGCTTGCCGGTCTTGCGATGGACGGGGCCCGCCTCGAGGTCGTCGTCGAGGACGAGGAACCCGGGCCGTGGGGGGCTGACGCGGTCGAGATGCGGCTCGCGTCCCACGAGGGTGCCCCCGCACGACCGCTCGGGCGCAGCGCCTCGGGGGGAGAGCTCTCACGCATCATGCTCGCTCTCGAGGTGGCCCTCGCGACCGCGGACGGGTCCGGGGCGGTGCGGCCCGCGACCTTCGTGTTCGACGAGGTCGACGCGGGGGTCGGTGGCAAGGCGGCCGTCGAGGTCGGCCGCCGGCTTGCCGAGCTCGCCCGATCCGCGCAGGTCATCGTCGTGACGCACCTCGCCCAGGTCGCGGCGTTCGCCGACCGCCACCTCGTCGTCGCCCGGCAGGACGGGTCGAGCGACACGGTGACCGAGTCCGACGTCGTCCCCGTCGAGGGCCCCGAACGCGTCCGCGAGCTCGCGCGCATGCTCTCGGGCCAGGAGGACTCCGAAGCCGCGCGCACGCATGCGGCCGAGCTGCTCACCCTCGCGGGCGGTCGCTGACCCTAGGACGTGTCCGTCGCGGGGCGCCGTCCGCGGCCGTGCGGCCCCGGCGTGGGACGATAGGGCAGATGAGAGTCCTGAGATCCCGAGGCGCCGCGGACGAGCTCAGCGGCATCGTCGCACCCGTGCGCGTCGACCCGCGCACCAAGAACCTCGCGCCCCGGCTCCAGCCCGGCGAGATCGCCGTGATCGACCACCTCGACATCGATCGCGTCGCGGCCGAGTCCCTCGTCGAACGGCGGCCGGCGGCCGTGCTCAACGCCGCGCGGTCGATCTCGGGTCGGTACCCGAACCTCGGGCCCGAGATCCTCGTCGCGGCGGGCATCCCGCTCGTCGACGACCTCGGCCCCGACGTCATGGGGCTGCGCGAGGGGCGGCGCGTACGGGTCGACGGCGGGCAGGTCTTCGACGGCGACACCCTCGTGGCCGAGGGCACCGTGCAGGACACCGAGACGATCGCCGCCGCGATGCACGAGGCGCGCGAGGGGCTGTCCGTCCAGCTCGAGTCCTTCGCCGCCAACACGATGGACTTCCTGCGCCGCGAGCGCGAGCTGCTGCTCGACGGCGTGGGGGTGCCCGACATCACGACCAGTCTCGAGGGCCGCCACGCCCTCGTCGTCGTGCGCGGCTACCACCACAAGGAAGATCTCCAGGCGCTGCGCCCCTACGTGAGCGAGAACCGGCCGGTTCTCATCGGGGTCGACGGCGGTGCCGACGCGATCGTCGAGGCCGGCCTCAAGCCCGACCTCATCGTCGGGGACATGGACTCGGTGTCCGACAAGACGCTCGCCTCGGGCGCCGAGATCGTCGTGCACGCCTACCGCGACGGACGGGCCCCGGGCCTCGACCGCGTCGAACGGCTCGGCCTGAGGCATGTCGTGTTCCCCGCGGCGGGCACGAGCGAGGACATCGCGATGCTCCTCGCGGACGACAAGGGCGCCGAGCTCATCGTCGCGGTCGGCACGCACGCGACGCTCGTGGAGTTCCTCGACAAGGGCCGCGCAGGAATGGCGAGCACCTTCCTGACGCGCCTGCGCGTGGGCGGCAAGCTCGTCGACGCGAAAGGTGTCTCGCGGTTGTACCGCCAGCGCATCTCGAACCTCCAGCTCACGCTCCTCGTCCTGGCCGGGCTGCTCGCGCTCGGCGTCGCGCTCGCCGTGACGCCTGCGGGCCAGACCTTCTTCGGCCTCGTCGCCGCCCGCTTCGACGACTGGTTCTCCTGGGTCGGCTCGTTCGTCACCGGCCTCTTCGCATGACCACCTCCTGCCCGGACCGGAAGGCCCGCTCGTGATCGACTTTCGCTACCACCTCGTCTCGCTCATCTCGGTGTTCCTCGCGCTCGCGGTCGGCATCGCGCTCGGCGCGGGCCCCCCTCAAGGAGACGATCGGCGACACCCTGACCGGCCAGGTGAGCCAGCTGCGCGAGGAGAAGGACGCGCTGCGCGCCGAGCTCGACGCGTCCCAGGTCGCCGTCGACGAGCACGAGCGCTACCTCACCGAGGTGTCCGGCTCGCTCCTCGACGGCGCGCTCGCCGAGCGACGCATCGGGCTCGTGCTGCTCGACGACGTCCCCGAGGGCACCGTGACCGAGCTCGCCGACAGCTTCACGCAGGCGGGGGCCGAGGTCGTCGCACGGGTGCGGGTCACCGAGCGCTGGACCGCCGAGGACGACCAGGTGTTCCGCTCGGCGCTCGCGGCGCGACTCGTGGAGTACCTCGAGCCCTCGGTCGACCTGAGCGCCTCGGTCGACGAGATCCTCGCGGCCGCGCTCGCCCAGGCGCTCGCGGGCAAGGACCCCGCCGCGCCGCTGACCCCCTCGGCGAACGCCGCGATCCTCGCCGAGCTGCTCGGCGCCGAGGACGGCCCGCTCGTCGAGGGTGACGTCGACGCGGGGCCTGTCGACGCCGTCGTCGTCGTCGGACCGTCCTACGAGCCACCCGCCGACGACGCCGAGCCGCTCACCGAGGAGGAGCAGCGCACCGCCGAAGGCGTCCTGCGTGCGCACGCCGCGATCGCCCTGGCCGCTCAGCAGCGCTCGGAGGGAGCGATCCTCGTGGTCGACGAGCACAGCGACCGCGACGTCGTGGCGTACGTGCGCGACTCGGACGACCTCGCCGAGCGGATCAGCACCGTGACCCGCTTCTCGAGCGTCTCGGGTCGTCTGTCGACAGTGCTCGGGCTCGGCTCGCGCATCGCCCTGCGCGTCGGTCACTACGGCTTCGACGCGGGGGCCGACTCCGCGGCCGCACCGCGCACCGAGCTCCCGCCCGTCGACCGTACCCCCGTCGTGGTCCCGCCCGGGGACGACGAGACGCAGACCGACGACGGCGACGACGGCGCGGACGACGGCGCTGACGCGAGCGCGGGGGACGAGGCGACCGGCGAGACCGAGGACGCGGGATGAGTCTCGTGCGCGCCCTCGGTGCAGGGCTCGCCGCGGCGTTCGTCACGAACCGGGTCCGCGCGGGGCTCGAGGAGGCCCCGCCCGGCGGGCCCGCGAGCTGGACACGGACGAACCACCGGGGCGAGCCCGTCTCGCTCCTCGAGGGCCCCGCGGTCGCGGCCGGGGTGCTCGGCGGGCTGCTCGCGAGCGGGGAACGCCCGCGCACGGTCGTCGCGACGGCTCTTGCGACGAGCGCGGGCGCGGCCCTCGGCCTCGTCGACGACCTCGCCGAGCAGCCCGAGGGTGCGCGCAAGGGACTGCGCGGCCACCTGAGGGCGCTCGCGCGCGGCGAGGTCACGACGGGCAGCCTCAAGCTGCTCGGGATCGGCGCAGGAGCGTTCGCGGCCGCGCTCGTGGGCACGCGGCGCACGGGCTCGCTCGGCGGCTGGGCCGCGGACGTCGCGATCAACTCCGCGCTCGTCGCCTCGAGCGCCAACCTCGTCAACCTCCTCGACCTGCGCCCCGGGCGGGCGCTCAAGGCGACGATCGCCGGCGCAGGTCTTGCCGGCCTCGCGGGTGCGGCCCCGGGGGCTGCGGGCGTCGTCGTCGGCGCAGCGGGTGCCGCGCTCGAGGGAGACCTCGCCGAGCGGGACATGCTCGGCGACTGCGGGGCGAACTCCCTCGGTGCCGCGACGGGGGCCGTCGTCGCCTTCGGTGCCCCGCGGCTCGCCCGCTGCGCGGTCCTCGCGGGGACGGTCGCCCTCAACCTCGTGAGCGAGCGCATCTCCTTCACCGAGGTCATCGCGCGCACCCGTGTGCTGCGCGATCTCGACGAGCTGGGCAGGCGCGGGTGAGGTCGCGCCTCGCCCGCGCGACGGCAGGACTGCTCGGCGCGGCGGCGATGATCGCCGTCGTCACGGTCGTCGCCCGCGTGCTCGGCTTCGTGCGCAGCCTCGTGTTCGGCGCGACGGTCGGCTTCGACGCGGTCGGGGACGCCTACAACGCCGCGAACACCCTGCCCAACGTCGTCTTCGAGATCGCCGCGGGCGGGGCGCTCGCCGGTGCGGTCGTCCCCGTCCTCGCGGTACCGCTCGCCCGCGGGATGCGCGCGGACGTCGACCGGACCGCCTCGGCCCTCGTGGGCTGGGTGCTCGCGGTCCTGGTCCCGCTCGCGGCCGTGCTCGCTGCACTCGCGCACCCCCTCGCCGGGCTCGTGTCGCGCGAGGCCGAGGGGCGCGCGCTCGTCGCCGGGCTGCTCGCGGTGTTCGCGGTCCAGGTGCCCCTCTACGGCCTCGCCGTCGTGCTGTCGGGGGTGCTCCAGGCGCAGAAGAAGTTCTTCTGGCCCGCCTTCGCCCCGGTCATGTCGAGCCTCGTGGTGATCGGCTCCTACCTCGCGTTCGCGGCGGTCGCCGACGGCGCCCAGACCGACCCCGCGCAGCTGTCCGCCGCGGCCTTCGGCTGGCTCGCGTGGGGGACGACGGCGGGCGTGGCCGCCCTGAGCCTTCCCCTGCTCGTCCCGGTGCGTCGCTCGGGAGTGCGGCTGCGGCCCACCCTGCGCTTCCCTGCGGGGACGGGCAGGCGCGTGCGCTCGCTCGCGGCCGCCGGGCTCGGCGGGCTTCTCGCGCAGCAGCTCGCGGTGCTCGCCGCGCTCGTGCTGGCGACCCGGTTCGGGGAGCGCAGCACCTACTCGGTGTGGGTCGCCGCCCAGCAGGTCTACCTCTTGCCGTACGCGGTGCTCGCGGTGCCGCTCGCGACGAGCGCCTTCCCGCGCCTCGCCGAGCGCGCCGGGACGCTGGACCGCGCGGGGTTCGCGCGGCTGCACGCCCGCTCGAGCAGGGTCGTCGTCGCGGTGTCCCTGCTCGGCGTGGCCGTCCTCGTCGCGGTCTCCGAGGCGGTTGCGGGGGTGTTCGTGGCGATCGGCATCGGAGAGGCCTCGCGCATCGCCGCGATGGGACCCGCGCTCGCGTTCAGCGCACCCGGTGTGCTCGGGCTCGGGCTGCTGTTCCACCACACGCGGGCCCTGTTCGCGCTCGAGCGCGGTCGGCTCGCGGTCGCGGCGACCGCTGCGGCGTGGACGGGCGTCGTGCTCGCCTCCCTCGTCGCGTGCCTCGTGCTCGTGGGGGACGACCCCGACGGGCCTCGCACGCTCGTGGCGCTCGGACTGGGCACGAGCGTCGGGATGACGATCGGTGCAGGCGCGGTGCTCGCCGCGACCCGCCGAGCCGCCGGCCCCGAGGCCCTCACGGGTGTCGCGCGGAGCCTCGGCGTCGGGGTGCTCGCGGCCGGGGTCGGGGCGTTCCTCGGCCGGGCGACGACGTCGACGACGGCCCAGGTCCTCGGTGAGAGCGGGTGGACGTGGATCGTCGCGGGGGGCGGGGGAGCGTTGCTCGCGGCCGCGGTCGTGCTCGGCGGGCTGTGGCTCGCCGACCGTGGCACGCTGGCTGGCGTCGGGCAGCGGGACGAGAGGACGGCGCATGACTGAACGGGCGGGACGCAGCCGGGTGCTGCTCGCCGAGCGCCCGCGTCGCGTGCTCGTGGTCGTGGGGCCCTCGACCGGGGGCATCGGCGCCCATGCGGCAGCGCTCGCGGCGGACCTCGCCGCGCTCGGCGAGCAGGTAGCGGTCGTGTGCCCCGAGCTCACCGCCGAGCGCTTTGCGTGGCGGGTGCCCGTCGAGACGGCCTGGCCCGCAGGGTCGCTCGCGGAGCGCGTGCGCGCCTGGCGACGGCTGCGCGCCCTCGCGCGCACGGCCGACGTCGTGCACGCCCACGGGCACCAGGGAGGGCTGCTCGCGCTCGCCGCGGTTCGCGGGGCGCGCCCCCGACCGGGGGTCGTCGTCTCGTGGCACAACGCGGTCCTCGTCACCGGGCTCCGTCGCGGGCCCGCGGTGCTCGGCGAACTCGTCCAGGCGCGCGGTGCGGACCTGGTCACGGGAGCCTCGGCGGACCTCGCAGCGCGTGCGCGCAGACTCGGTGCACGCTCGGCCGAGCTCGCACCGGTCGCCGCCCCCCGGGCAGGGGAGCACGCGAGCGCGCCGGACGCCCGCGCGCGCCTCATCGCCGAGCTCGACGTCTCCCCGCACGCCCGGCTCGTGCTGTGCGTCGCGCGCATCGCGCCGCAGAAGCAGCTCGACCTGCTCGTCACCGCGGCCGAGCACCTCGCGGCCGACCCCGCGCTCGAGGCACCCGTGACGTGGCTCGTCGTCGGCGACGGCGATCCGGCGCTCGCCGCCCAGCTGCGCGAGCAGGCCGCCCGCGCGCGCGTCGACGTGCGCCTGCT
>JAJUHG010000066.1 GCA_029267995.1 Micrococcales bacterium | reverse complement strand
CCCCCTGCCCGAGCCCCACCAGGCGGAGCCCGACGACGGGATCGCCCGCCCCCAGGAGGGCGAGCCGCCCGTGATCGACCGGCCCGGGCCCGTCGAGACCTTCGCGACCATGATCGTCCCGCGCTTCGGGGACGACTACGAGCGCACCGTGACCGAGGGTGTCACGCGCTCGCAGACGCTCGACGTGCACGGGATCGGCTGGTACCCGCACTCCGCCCTTCCGGGCGAGATCGGCAACTTCGCGCTCGCAGGCCACCGCATGACCTTTGGCAAGCCGTTCCACCTCATCGCCGACCTCGTCGAGGGCGACCCGCTCATCATCCGCACCCCGGACGTGTGGTACGTCTACCGGGTGACCGAGTCGCGCGTCGTGCTGCCGCACCAGGTCGAGGTGGTCGCCCCCGTCCCGGGCGACCGTGACGCCGAGCCGACCGAACGGTTCATCACGATGACCGCGTGCCACCCGATGTTCTCCGCGGCCGAGCGGTACATCGTGCACGGGGTGCTCGACTACTGGGCGTGGACCGCGGACGGCGTCCCGGCCGAGATCGCAGGAGGCGCATGATGTACGGGTGGTTGTGGCGACGCCTGCCCGGGCCCGTGTGGGTGCGGACGATCATCGCGCTCGTGCTCGCGGGCGCCGTCGTCGTCGCCCTGTTCGGCTGGGTCTTCCCGGCGATCGCCCCGCACATGCCCTTCAACCAGCTGACGGTAGGTGAGTGATGACCCGGATCCTCGTGGTCGACAACTACGACTCGTTCGTCTACACGATCGTCGGGTACCTCGCCGAGCTCGGTGCCCGGACCGAGGTCGTGCGCAACGACGTCGTCGACGTCGCCTCGGTGGGCACCTACGACGGCGTCCTCGTCTCGCCCGGGCCCGGTGTGCCCGCCGAGGCGGGGCGTTCGCTCGAGGTGATCGCCGAGTGCGCGCGCACCGCGACCCCCATGCTCGGGGTGTGCCTCGGTCACCAGGCGCTCGGCGAGGCGTACGGGGGCACCGTGACGCACGCGCCCGAGCTCATGCACGGCAAGACGAGCCCCGTCGAGCACGAGGGTGCCTCGGTGCTCGCAGGGCTGCCCTCGCCGTTCACCGCGACCCGGTACCACTCGCTCGCGGTGGTCGACGGGACGTTCTCCGCCGATCTCGTCGTCACGGCGCGCACGGGCGGGGTCGTCATGGGCCTCGCGCACCGTGAGCTGCCGCTGCACGGCGTGCAGTTCCACCCCGAGTCTGTGCTCACCGAGGGCGGGCACCGGCTGCTCGCGAACTGGCTCGAGATGTGCGGTGCGACCGACGCTGTCGCCCGCTCGGCGAGCCTGCGTCCCCTCGTGCACCTGGCCTGACGCCCGCACGCGCGCGAGGTCGCGCTCGCCGGCTCGCACGCGAGAGAGCCCCCGTGGTGGTCCTCCACCCGGGGGCTCTCTCGTGGGTCGTGCTAGCCGCCCCGCCGCACGAGGCCGAGGGCGGCGCCCTCACCCTCGTCACCGCCCGGCGGCGGCTCCTCGTTGTCCGGCGGGGGCGGCGGGGGCGCGGGCGCCTTCGCGATCACGAGCGTGACCTGCGTGCGGAAGGGTACCTCGGTCCCGACGCCTGGCTCGGAGAACAGGACGGTGCCGGGAGCCTGGTCGCTCTCCTCCTCGCGCGAGCGGACCCGCAGGTCGAGCTCCTCGAGGACGTCGCGCGCCTCCTCGAAGGTCATGCCGATGATGTCCTCGGGGATGACCGCGGTGGTCGGCTCGGGCTCGATCGCGACCCGCAGCTCGATGTGCACGTCGTACGGGACGGGACCCGGGCCGCGGCTCTGGTAGGAGATCGTCCCGGGCTCGAACTCGTCGGTCTCCTCCTCGGTGATCGAGTAGCTGAGCTCGAGCTCGCGCAGGGCCTCGATCGCCTCCTCCTCGGTCAGACCCACGAGGTCGCCGAGGTTGACCTGACCCGAGGCCAGGATCAGCACGACCGAGTCGCCCACGTTGACCGTGCTGCCCGCGGGCGGGTCGGTGCCGACCGCGACGTCGGGTCGCAGTCCGGGCACGTCCTCGACGTCGACGCGCAGCACGTCGAGACCCGCATCCCGCAGGATCTGGCGGGCCCGCTCCTGCGTCTCGCCCTCGACGTCGGGGACCTCGAGGGTGTCCGGGCCGGAGGAGATGTACAGGTCGACCTCGGAGTCGGCCTCGACCTCCTCGCTCGCGGGCGGGTCGGTGCGGGTCGCGAGGCCCGCCTCGATCGTCTCGTGCGGCTCGGTGAGGATCTTCGCGCGCAGGTTGACCGAGGCGAGCTTGGCGACGGCCTCCTCCTGCGTCATGCCCTGGACCGCGGGGACCTGGACCATCTCGGGGCCCTCGGGTCCGCGCTGGGACATCAGGAGCCACACGATGCCCGCGACAGCGAGCACCGCAACACCGATGAGCACCCACATGACCCACGGGCGCGAGGTGGTCTCGTCGTCGTCCTCGTCGATCGAGGGCAGGGTGCCCGTCGCGGCGCCCGGCTGGGTCGGGGCCCACGGCATGGGCCCGCCCGAGCCGGGCGTGAAGGCCTGCGTGGGCGCCGTCGTCGGCCCCGGGGCCGGCGGCGAGGCGAGCACCTGGGTCGCCGCGGGGCCGGTCTCGACCGCGGGGGCGACGCTCGTCACGGCGGCGCCGTAGGCGGAGGCCGGGGGTGCCGAGACGACCCCGCCGCGCACCGCGGCCTCGAGGTCGGCACGGAAGTCCGCGGCATTCGCGTACCGCGCCTCGCGGTCCTTCGCGAGCGCCTTGAGCGTGATCCGGTCGAGGACCTCGGGCACGTCCGAGGCGATCGAGCTCGGGACGGGGGCGAGCTCGCGCACGTGCTGGTAGGCGACCGAGACGGGTGAGTCGCCCACGAAGGGCGCACGGCCCGTGAGCAGCTCGAACAGCAGGCAGCCGGTCGAGTACAGGTCCGAACGGGCGTCGACCTGCTCGCCGCGCGCCTGCTCGGGGCTCAGGTACTGCGCGGTGCCGATCACGGCCTGGGTCTGGGTCATCGTCGCGCCCGAGTCCGCGACCGCGCGCGCGATGCCGAAGTCCATGACCTTGACCGCACCGGTGGGGGTCAGCATGACGTTCGCGGGCTTGATGTCGCGGTGCACGATGCCCGCGTGGTGGGAGTACTCGAGCGCCGAGAGGACGCCCACGACGATCTCGATGGCCTCCTCGATCGGCACCGCGTGGCCGTCGCGCAGGATGTCGCGCACCGTGTGGCCCTCGACGTACTCCATGACGATGAACGGCACGTGCTGCTGCACACCGTTCGGGTCGACGAAGACGTCCTCGCCCGTGTCGTACACCGCGACGATCGCGGGGTGGTTGAGCGCGGCCGCGGCCTGCGCCTCGCGGCGGAACCGGGCCTGGAAGGAAGGGTCTCGCGCGAGGTCGGAGCGCAGCACCTTGATCGCGACCGTGCGGCCCAGGCGGGTGTCGTGGCCGATGTGGACCTCAGCCATGCCGCCACGACCGATGAGCTCGCCGACCTGGTAACGGCCGGCGAGGATGCGGGGTTCGTCCTGCGCCACTAGGTGTCCTTCGGTTCCATGGGGAAAGGTGCTGCGGACATGCTGCTCTCGGCCGTGCCCGTGGGCATGGCCCTCGACATCCTATCCGCGAGCGCTGCGCCCAGGAGTGCAAGCAGCAGCAGGACCAGGACGAGCAGGGGCCCGGTGATGCCACGCCGCGCGCGCGTGATGCCGCGCCGGGCCGGGGGCGCCTCGCGCAGCGCGCGCCGCGGAGGGTAGCTCGGGGGTGCGGGCACGACGGGGGGAGCGAACTCGAACGCGACGGGTTCCGAGGGCGCCACGACGACGGGCTCGTCGGGCTCGGGCTCGAGCGGCGAGACGGCCGGGGCAGGCTCGGGAGGGGACGCCGTCGTCGGGACGGACTGCGCCGCGAGGCCCGGGGTGATGATCGTCCCGGGCACGACGGCGACGCCGCGCGGCGGGGTCTCGGCGACCATCTCGTCGAACATCCGCGCGAGGGACGCCGCAGAGCGGGGCCGGTCAGCCGGGTCCTTCGAGAGCATGCGCATCACGAGCTCGGCCATGCGTGCGTCGACCTGGCGTGGCAGCGGGGGCACGGGCCGGTTGACGTGCGCGACCGCGATGTCGACCGCCGACTCGCCCGTGAAGGGCCGCTTGCCCGCGAGGGCCTCGTAGGCGACCACACCGAGGGAGTAGATGTCCGACGACGGCGTCGCGGGGCGCCCGAGCGCTTGTTCCGGGGACAGGTACTGCGCGGTGCCCATGACCATGCCGGTCGCGGTCAGGGAGATCTGGTTGGTCGCGAGCGAGACCCCGAAGTCGGTGATCTTCACCCGCCCCGAGCGGCCGAGCAGGATGTTGCCGGGCTTGATGTCGCGGTGCACGACCCCCGCGAGGTGCGCGGCGTGCAGCGCGCGCGCGGTCTGGGCGAGGATCGGCAGGAGCCGGTCGAGGGGCAGCACGGGTTCGCGCGCGAGCAGCTCGGACATGGGTTCGCCGAGCACGAGCTCCATGACGATGTACCCCGAGCCGTCGACCTCGCCGTAGTCGTAGGGCTGAGCGATCCCGGGGTGGGACAGGCGCGCGGCGTTGCGCGCCTCGGTGCGGAAGCGCTCGAGGAAGCCCGGGTCGCCCGCGAACTCCTCGCGCAGCACCTTGACCGCGACGTCCCGGGCGAGGGCGATGTCGTGCGCGACCCACACCTCGCCCATGCCGCCCACGGCGATCTTCGACTCGAGGCGGTAGCGCCCGTCGAGGGCGATCCCGACGTCCGGCTTCACCCGTCGATCACCGCCTGCATCACGGCGCGCGCGATCGGGGCGGCAACCCGCCCGCCGGTCGCCTCCGAGCCGAGCGAACCGCCCCGCTCGACGACGACGGCGACCGCGACCTGGGGGTCGTCGGCGGGGGCGAAGGCCGTGAACCACGCGTGCGGGTCCTCACCCTCGGCGTGCTGCGCGGTGCCCGTCTTGCCTGCGACCTCGACCCCGCCGATCTGCGCCGCGGTGCCCGAGCCCGAGCGCACGACCTCGACCATCATCTCGGTGAGCGCCTCCGCGGTCGCGGGGGACACCGAGCGGCGCAGCTCGGTCGGGCTCGCCTCCTCGACCACCGCGAGGTCCGCGGTGCGCACCCGCTCGACGAGGTAGGGCTGCATCTGGACGCCGTCGTTCGCGATCGCTGCGGCGACCATGGCCATCTGCATCGGGGTGGCCCGCACCTCGAACTGCCCGATCGCCGAGATCGCCGTCTGCGGGGCGTCGGGGTCGGAAGGGAAGGTCGAGGGGGTCACGCGCATCGGGACACGCAGCGCCTCGCCGAAGCCGAAGGCCTCGGCCTGGCGGCGCAGGGCGTCCGCGCCGAGGTCCATGCCGATCTGGGCGAAGGCGGTGTTGCACGAGATGCGCAGCGCGTTCTTCAGGGTCGTCGTGTCGCCCGAGTCGCACGCCGAGCCGCCGTAGTTCTGCACGGTTGCGCTCGTGAGGGGCAGGTCGAGCTCGCGCGGGGCGAAGACCTCGTCGTCAGGGTCGAGGCCCGCCTCGATCGCGGCTGCGGCGGTCACGAGCTTGAAGGTCGAACCGGGCGGGTAGGTGTCCCCGCCGATCGCACGGTTGACCATCGGGCGGTCCTCGTCGGCCTCGAGCGCGCGGTACGCCTCGTTGACGACGGCCGTGTCGTGGCCCGCGAGCAGGTTGGGGTCGAAGGACGGCGTCGAGACCATCGCGAGGATCGCCCCCGTGCGCGGGTCGAGCGCGACCACGGCACCGCGCAGCCCGTCGAGCGCCTCGTACGCCGCTTCCTGCGCGGCGGGCAGGATCGTCGTCTCGACCGCCGAGCCCTGCGGGCGCCGGCCTGTGAGGAGGTCCTGCAGGCGGGTCCAGAACAGTGAGTCGGCGCGGCCCGTGAGCTGGTCGTTGGCCTCACGCTCGAGGCCCGTGCGGCCGAACACGACCGAGTAGAAGCCCGTGACGGGGGCGTAGACCTCGGGCTCGGGGTAGAGGCGCTGGTACCCGAAGACGTCGTCGACGGGCTCGGACAGCGCGACGGACTCCCCGCCCACGACGATCGGCCCGCGCGCATTGCCGTACTCGTTGTACAGGGTGCGCACGTTGCGCTGGTCGGCGTTGAGGGTCGGCGCCTGGACGAACTGCACCCAGGTCGCGGAGACCATGAGCGCGAGGAACATCACGAGCACGACGGTCGCGAGGCGGCGCACGGGGGTGTTCATCGCATCGCCTCCCCGGGCCGGACCACCTGGGTGGGGTTCTCGTCGTCACCTTCGGGCGTGGGCACGCTCGGGGGCGTGGGCACGCTCGGGGGCGTGGGCACGCTCGCGGGGGTCGCCGCGGGCGGGGGCGACGACGACGGCGCGGGGCGGCGCGCGGAGTCCGAGACGCGCAGCAGGAGCGCGACGATGACCCAGTTCGCGAGCAGCGCCGAGCCGCCGTAGGCGAGGAACGGCATCGCGAGGCCCGTGAGCGGGATGAGCCGGGTCACGCCGCCCACGACCACGAAGCACTGCCACGCGATCGCGAAGGCGAGCCCGCCCACGAGGAGCTTGCCGAAGCCGTCGCGCACCCCGATCGCGGTGCGCAGGCCGCGCTGGACGAGCACGAGGTAGAGCAGCAGGATCGCGACGAGGCCCGTCAGACCAAGCTCCTCGCCGAGCGCGGGGATGATGAAGTCCGACTCGGCGTACGGCACGAGCTGGGGGCGGCCCTCGCCCCACCCGGTGCCGAACAGCCCGCCGCTCGCCATCCCGAACAGCCCGCGCACGAGCTGGCCCGAGCCGCCCACGGCGCGGTTGAACACCTCGGGGTCGAAGGCGTTGAGCCACGCGTCGAAGCGGGCACCCACGTGCGAGAAGCTCACCGCGGCGAAGCCCGCCCCGCCGAGGAACAGCACGAGGCCGATCACGATCCACGACAGGCGCTCGGTCGCGAGGTAGAGCATCGCGACGAACAGCCCGAAGATCAGCAGCGAGGTGCCCAGGTCACGCTGGACCACGAGGATGGCGATCGACGCTCCCCACACGAGCAGGATCGGGCCGAGGTCGCGCCAGCGGGGCAGCTGGAGCCCGAGCACGCGCGGACCGGCGAGCGCGAGGGTCTCGCGGTTGGTCACGAGGTAGCCCGCGAAGAACACCGCGAGGGCGATCTTGGCGAACTCGGCGGGCTGGAGGGACTGCGAGCCGAGCCGGACCCAGATGCGCGCGCCGTTGATCGTCGTGCCGAGCCCGGGCACGAGCGGGAGCATGAGCAGCCCGAGCGCGACGAGCATCGAGGTGTAGGTGAAGCGGCGCAGCGTGCGGTGGTCGCGCAGCACGACGAGCACGAGGCACGCGAGCACGACGCCGAAGGTGGTCCACGCGAGCTGGCGTGAGGCGAAGGTGTCGGGGATGTCGTTGTTGCGGGTCGCGAGGTCGAGCCGGTAGATCATCGCGAGGCCGATCCCGTTGAGCGCGATCGCGACGGGCAGGATCACGGGGTCGGCGTACGGGGCGCGCCAGCGCAGCACGAAGTGGCTGCCGAGCGCGAGCGCGGCCAGGCCCAGGGAGTAGTTGCGGGTGTTCGCGGGGATCTCGCCCGTCACGGTCAGGCCGATGATCGCGTAGGCGCCCACGCCGAGCAGCACGGCGATCGCGAGCAGCCCGAGCTCGGCGCCCCGGCGGGGACGCACCGAGTGCTCGGCGACCGTCGCCATCAGCCGGTCTCCGGGCTCGCGGTGCCGCTCGGCTCGGTCCCGATCTCGGTCCCGGTGGGCTCGGTCCCGCTCGGCGCGGTGCTTGGCGTCGCGGGCGGCGGGGCCACGGTGCGGGTCGGGGCCGGCTGGGGCGCTGCCGCCGCGGCGTTCGCGGCGATCTCGCGGGCGTTGGCGAGCGAGGTCGCGGCGATCGTCTGCTCGACGCGCTCGCGGACGTTGTCGGGCAGGTCCTCGGCGGCGACGTCGGTGATCTCGACGGGGGTCGACAGCTCGAAGGTCCCTACGCGCTGGGGGATGCCTTGGAACACGGTGACGTTGCCCTCGTGCACCCCGACGAAGTACTGCGTCTGGGTCCACGCGTAGCCGCCCCACACGATCCCGCCGAGCACCGCGAGGGCCGCGAGCCACGTGAGCACGCGCAGCCACGTGCGCCGGGGCGGGTCGGGCTCCTCGACGAGCTCGGCGCCGTCGTCGGCGGGGGCCCTGGGGGTGAGGCGGGCCGCGCGGGCCGCGGGACCGTCCTGGGCGACCGTGGGCGGGGTCCTGATCGTCGCGGCCGAGCCGACCACGACGCGCGCGGTGCTCGGGCCCGCGCCGTCGGGCAGGTCGTCGAGCTCGACGACGTCGGCGACGATGAGCGTCACGTTGTCGTGCGCCCCGCCGCGCAGCGCGAGCTGGATGAGCCGGTCGGCGCACTCGTCGACGTCGGTGACGTCCGCGAGCGTCTCCTTGAGGGTGTCGTTCGACACGACCCCGGAAAGTCCGTCCGAGCACAGCAGCCAGCGGTCGCCCGCGCGGGCCTCACGCACCGACAGGTCGGGCACGATCTCGACGTCGTGGTCGCCGAGCACGCGCATGACCACCGAGCGCTGGGGGTGCACGTCGGCCTCCTCGGGCGTGATGCGCCCGGTCTGCACGAGGTACTCGACGAAGGTGTGGTCGGTCGTGACCTGGACGAGCTCGCCGTCGCGCAGCAGGTAGGCGCGCGAGTCACCGATGTGTGCCATGACGAGCTTGTTGCCCGCGCGCAGGAGTGCCGTGACGGTCGTGCCCATGCCCGCGAGCTGGGGCTCCTCCTTCGCGCGGGCGAGCAGGGCGGCCTGCGCCTCGTGCAGGGCACGGTCGAGCTGGGTGAGCGCCTGGTCGGGGCCGTGCGCCTCGTCGTCGAGGGGCGCCATCGTCGCGACCGCGATGCTCGAGGCGACGTCGCCGCCCGCGTGCCCGCCCATGCCGTCGGCGACCATGAGCAGGTGCGGCCCGGCGAAGCCGGAGTCCTGGTTGTTGGCCCGCACGAGCCCCACGTCGGAGCGGGCGGCGTAGCGCAGTGCGATCGTCAAGCGGGCTGTCCCTTACCTCTGGATCTGGAGCGTCGACTGGCCCACGCGGATCGCGACGCCGGGCGGCACGGCGGTGGGTTCGACGATGCGCATGTCGTCGACGAAGGTGCCGTTCGTCGAGCCGAGGTCCTCGACGTACCACTCCCCGTACTGGGGGAACACGCGCGCGTGGCGCGAGGACGTGTACTCGTCGTCGAGCACGAGGGTGCACGAGGGGGCGCGACCCACGACGATCCCCGAGGTGCCGAGCGGGAGGGTCGTGCCGCGCAGCGGGCCCGAGGTCACGACGAGCCGGCCCGGTGCGGCGCGCCCTGGTGCGGGCCGTGAGGGCGGGCCTGCCGGTTCGGGCGTGGGTGCGGGCGGCGGGGACTGCGCGGACTCGCGGCGCAGCCGGCGCACGATCTTGGTCCCGTACAGGTCGCGGCGCAGCACCCCGATCGTCGAGAACACGAAGAGCCAGAGCACGACGAGGTAGCCCAGCCGCAGCACGGTCACGGTCAGCTCGCTCATGGCGCGGCGCTCACCCGTCGGAGTCGGAGTCGTCGGAACCGGTCCAGAACATGATGCGGGTGCGACCGATCGTGATCGTGTTGCCGTCCACGAGTGTCGCGGCCGGGACCTGGTGACCCTCGACGAACACGCCGTTGGTCGAGCCGAGGTCGGTCGCGACGACGCCGTCGGGCGTGACCCGGATCTCGAGGTGGCGTCGGGAGACGCCGGGGTCGTCGACGATGATGTCGGCCTCGCTGCCGCGCCCGATCACGGTCACGGGACCGGTGAGCAGGTAGCGCTGGCCGTCGATGTCGAGCAGGGGGTGGCGTGCACTGGGCGCGGAGGCGGGTGCGACGGCGCCGCGCACGGTCTCGCTGCGCAGCCGGAAGCGGCCCGCGGCGAGGTCCTCGGCCTCGGTGAAGGTCACGGTGACGGGCCCCACGAAGGCGTAGTGCTGGCGGGTCGCGTGCTCGGTGACGTTCGCGGCGAGCTCGTCGGCGAGGGCCTCGGCGCCCCACTCCTCGATGTGCTCGAGGTCGGGTGCGGCGAGCTCGAGCGTGAACTCGTTGGGGACCACGGTGCGGCCCACACCTACGGCGGCGGCGCGCTCGTCGACCTCGCGGCGCAGCGCTGAGGCGAGCTCGACGGGCTTGACCTCGGAGCGGAACGCGCGCGAGAACGCGCCGTTGACGACCCGCTCGACGCCCTGCTCGAACTTGTCGAGGATCCCCACGTCGGCCACCTCCTTCCGCGATCGATCGTATCGACGCCCCCGCTGCCGACACGCTCACCTCGCCCCCGCGTCCCCAGTCTCCCCTATTTCCCCACGAGGCCCCCGCGGGACGTGGGGTTTCGTCCCGTTCGACCACGCCGGTGCGGGCCGACGACGGCGCCCCCCGCCGACGACGTCCCCGGGTCGCCGTGGTCCGCGGGGCCTGGTGCGGGCCGTGGCCCGCCTCCGTGGTTCGGGTGGTAATCTTTGGGGTCGCGCGCGAGTGGCGAAATGGCAGACGCGCTGGCTTCAGGTGCCAGTGTCCTTACGGACGTGGGGGTTCAAGTCCCCCCTCGCGCACACGGTCGGACGGCCCCCTTCCCTCGAGGACGGGGGCCGTTCGCGTTCTCGGTGCCATGCCGCGGGCGTCAGTCGACGAAGATCACCTGGTCGCCCTCTTCGACGACCGGGTCGCTTGCGCCGAGGTCGCCGCCCAGGATCGCCAGACCCGCGATGATCGCGGCAGTCGTGCTCGCGACCCACAGCCACGGGATGAGCGAGGTCTGCCCCGAGCGCCGCGTGCGGTGGATCAGGTGGACGATCGGCAGGAGAATCGCCCACGCCCACGTGACCTGGTGCCCGAGGCGGCGCAGCTCGCGGGCGTCGAGGAACGCGAGCCAGATCACGACACCCCAGTAGACGAGATCGGCGGCGAGGTTCCGCCACACGTTCATGCTCATCAGAAGGATCTGCACGAGCGGCAGGAGTGCGAGAGCGACCGCGAAGCGGTTGACCGACCTTGCAAGGAGGGGCGCGCGCTCCTCGATCGGGACCTCGTCGTCGCCCCGGCCCTGCATGTGCCAACCCTGCGCCGGCCGCCCGTTCCCCTGCATGGCGACACGGTAGCGGTCCGAGGTGTCCCTGGTGCCCGATCTGCGCGCGAGCGGCAGGCGCCTGGTAGCAAGGTGCGGGTGCGAGTGCTGCGGAGAACCACGGGTGGGGGAAGGGGCGTCGCCGCGGGCATGCTCGCGTTCGCGCTCGCTGGCTGCTCAGGGCCCGAGGCGTCCGACCCCCCAGCAACTTCCGAGGTGAGCTCGACGCCCACGGTGGACGAGGCGCCGTCGTCGGCCGGGACGCCGTCGTCGGCCGAGGCGCCGTCGGCGACGCAGGACCTTGTCCTCGACCTCTCCGCGCTCGAGGAAGAGTTCGACGCGACCGTGGGCGTGAGCGCGATCGACACCGCAACCGGGCGCCGCGCCGAGCACCGCGCAACCGAACGCTTCGGTTT
>JAJUHG010000065.1 GCA_029267995.1 Micrococcales bacterium | reverse complement strand
GCCCAGCGGGCGTGGTCCTCGCGCTCGGGGCACGCATGGCAGGGGTGTTCCCGCAGACGCCGGCGCAGCGCCGCGAGCTCGGCATCGTCCCCGTCGGGCGTTCGAGCCGGTCGCGTGCCGCGCGGCGTCTCACTCTCGTCGAGCCACGCTCGCAATCGGGCCGCAAGGTCCTTGCGGGCCTGGTGGCGCCGCGCCGAGAAGCCCCGGGGCAGGGGCATCTCGCCGATCGTGCGCACTCCCCCGGGCAGCTCGTGCGCGACGAGCCGGCGCACGCGTCCGTCGACCCCGAGCACGCTCGGTGCGGGATCGTCGAACCCCTCGCTGTGGCCCACGGCGACGACGACGCCGTAGCCCGAGCGCCGACCTCCGGTCACCTGGACGACCGCGCCGGGCCGTAGCGCGTCGAGCGTACGCGCGGTCTGGGCACGGCGCGCGCGACCCGCCTCGCGTTTGCGGGTCTTCTCGAGATCGGTGATCGCCCGACGCAGGTCCGCATACTCGTGGAAGTCGCCGAGCTCGCACTCCATGGCCTTCGCGTAGCCCTCGAGCGCCTCGGCGTGCGCCTTGGCCTCACGTGCGAGGCCGACCACCCCGCGGTCGGCCTGGAACTGGGCGAAGGACATCTCGAGCACCTCGCGCGCCCGGGTGCGGCCCACCTGGGCGACGAGGTTGACCGCCATGTTGTACGACGGGCGAAAGCTCGAGCGCAGGGGGTAGGTGCGCCGCGAGGCGAGCCCGACGAGCCCTTCGAGGTCGAGCGCGGGGTGCGCGACGACGACGGCGTGCCCCTCGGTGTCGATCCCGCGCCGCCCTGCCCGGCCCGTGAGCTGGGTGTACTCCCCCGGCGTGAGGCTCACGTGCGCGCTGCCGTCCCACTTGACGAGCTTTTCGAGCTCGACAGAGCGCGCGGGCATGTTGATCCCGAGTGCGAGCGTCTCGGTCGCGAACACGACCTTGACCAGGCCGCGTGCGAAGAGCGTCTCGACGGTCTCCTTGAACAGCGGCAGGAGCCCTGCGTGGTGGGCGGCGAGCCCGCGTGCGAGCCCGTCGAGCCACGCCCAGTAGCCGAGCACCTCGAGGTCCTCGCGCGGGACGTCGGCGCAGCGCTCCTCGGCGATCCGGCGGATCTCTGCAGCCTCGGCGGAGGTCGTCAGGCGCACCCCTGCTGCGAGGCACTGGCTCACGGCCGCGTCGCACCCTGCGCGCGAGAAGATGAAGTAGATCGCGGGGAGCATCCTCGCCTCGGCGAGCACATCGACGACGGCGAACCGCGGAACGGGTCGCGCCGCACGCGGGCGCCCCGCGGGACCTCGACCGCGCCCCCGGTAGCCCGGGTCGCCGTGGCGCCGCGGCGCGCTGCGGCGTTCGCTGCGCTCGAGGGAGTGGCGCAGCTCGGGGTTGATCGGCGGGTCGGGGCCTGGGTCGGTCGGGTCGACGTGGCCCGCGTAGAGCGGGAACAGCGCGTCGCGAGCGAGCACGTGCTGGCCGAGCGGCACGGGTCGGTGCTCGGAGACGACCACGGTCGTGTCGCCGCGGACCATCTCGAGCCAGTCCCCGAACTCCTCGGCGTTCGACACGGTCGCGGACAGCGAGACGAGCTGGACGTCCGGTGCGAGGTGCAGGATGACCTCTTCCCACACCGGGCCGCGGAAGCGGTCGGCGAGGTAGTGCACCTCGTCCATGACGACGTAGCCGAGCCCGGCGAGGGTCTGCGAGCCCGCGTAGAGCATGTTGCGCAGGACCTCGGTGGTCATGACGACGACGGGCGCCTCGGAGTTGACCGAGGTGTCGCCCGTGAGCAGCCCGACCTTCGACTCTCCGTAGCGCCGCACGAGGTCGGCGTACTTCTGGTTCGACAGTGCCTTGATCGGGGTGGTGTAGAAGGCCTTGCGGTGCGATCGCAGCGCGAGGTGCACCGCGAACTCCCCGACGACCGTCTTGCCCGCTCCCGTGGGCGCCGCGACCAGGACGCCGCGGCCCTCCTCGAGCGCGCGGCACGCGGTGACCTGGAACTCGTCGAGCGGGAAGTCGAACAGTGCTCGCAGTTCTCTCAGCGCGGGGCCGTCCGTGGCAGGGTGCGCGTGGTCGTCGTCGGCGGTGCCCGCCGGGCTCGGTATGTGCATGTGCGTCCCTAGGCCAGTACCCGCAGGATGCCTGGGTGCACCGTGGCCTGCAACGGCAGCGTCCCGACGTGTTCGCCGTCAGCGAACACCTCGGGCGGGCGCGCCCCGAGCCGCGTGACCGGCTCGATGAGCACGCGCGTCGACTCGAACACCTGGCACGCGGGGTGGCCGAGGTGACGGCCAGCCTTGACGAGCGGGAGCACCTTGAGGATCTCGCGCCGCGGGAGCCCCGAGGCGACGAGCACTTGGACAGTGCCCGAGTCGAGACGCGCGTCGGGGGTGATCCGGATCCCGCCGCCGAACTGCGAGGCGTTGCCGACCGCGACGAGCGTCCCGCTCGACTCCCACGTCGCGTCGTCGCTCGTCATCTTGTACCCGTAGGGACGGTACGCGCCGAGCTCGGCAAGGATCGCGATCCAGTACTTGAGCGCGCCACGCGGCCAGCTCATGCGGTTCGCGCGTGCGTTGACCGCGGCGTCGAAGCCGCACGAGAGCACCCCCGCGTACCACGTGGTAGCCGCGAAGCCGGGCGGGCCCACGCTCACGAGGTCGATGAAGCGCGGCTCGGCCGCAAGGCCCCGCTCGATCGCGTCGACCGCGCGCGGCACGTCGTGCCGCGGCAGGCCGAGCTCGCGCGCGATGTCGTTGCCCGTCCCGGCCGCGACGATCCCGAGCGGTATCCCCGTCTCGGCGAGGACGTTCACCCCGAGGTTGACGATCCCGTCCCCGCCGACCACGACGAGCGCGTCGATCCCGTGCGCGACCGCCTGCTTGGCCGCGGCGCGCGCCTCCTCGGCCGAACCACGCGAGAGGTCGAGAACCTCGTGCCCACGTCCGCGCAGCTCGCTCATGGCCCGGGCACCGACCCGGGCCCCGCGCCCACGCCCCGAGGTCGGGTTCACGACGACGCCGAAGGTGCTCACCCCACCTCCCCCGCCTCGGCGCGCGCGGCCTTGCGGTCGGCACGCCGGTCGTGCAACGCGCACAGGCCCACGGCCGCGAAGTACAACGCGCAGATCGGGATCGCGAGGGCGAACATCGAGATCGCGTCCGCGGTGGGGGTCGCGACCGCGGCGAACACGAACGCGAGCAGCACGGCCCACCGCCAGCCCGCGAGCCATGTGCTCGCCCGCACGATGCCCGCGAGGTTGAGCCCGACCATGACCACCGGGAGCAGGAACGCGAGCCCGAAGGCGAGCACCATCCGCATGATGAAGGTCAGGTACAGCTGCGCGGTGATGAGGTTGAGGGTGTTCTCGGGCGTGAAGCTCGTGAGGATCCCGACCGCCTGGGGCATGAACCACCACGCGAGCCACGCGCCCGCGAGGAACAGCGGGACCCCCGAGGCGACGAAGCCCGCGGTGTACCACCGCTCCTTGCGCGTGAGCCCGGGCGTCACGAAGGCCCACAACTGGTAGACCCACCACGGGCTCGTGAGGATCACGGCCGCGAACAGCGAGATCTTGATCTGCATGTCGAGCGCCGTCGCGACGCCGTCGAAGTTGAGCGCGATCTCGAGCTGACCCGCCTCCGAGACGCGGGTCACGGGCGCCTGGAGGGCGTCGAAGATGCGCGGGTAGAGGATCCAGCCCGCGACCGAGCCGACCCCGAGACCGATCAGGACGAGGATGAACCGGCGGCGCGCCTCGCGCAGGTGCTCGCGCAGGGGCATGCGCCCCTCGGGGTTGCGGCGCACTCGGCGCGGGCTGCGGGCCGCCTCAGGGTTCGCGGGGCTCACCGTCGCCGGGCGGCGTGCTCGCGTCCGAGGTGGAGGTCGCGCCGTCGTCCGGCCGCGCGCCGTCGTCGGGGGTCTGCGGGGTGTCGTCCGTGCGCACGTCCTTGACCTCGGACTTGAAGATCTTCATCGACCTGCCCACGCTCCGGGCGAGGTCGGGCAGCCTGCGCGCCCCGAACAGCAGCAGGACGAGCACGAGCAGGATGACCCACTCCCAGCCCCTCAGGTTGCCCATGGTCAGCTTCCTCCTCGTCGACGACGCCTCACTCTATCCCGCGGCGACGCCCCGCCCGGGCGACTCAGCGCGTGAGCTCGCGCCACGAGGCGATCGTCGCTTCGCGCCGCGCGCGGCGGGCCGCCGCACGGTCCTCGCGGACCGCGCGCAGCTCGGCGAGCCGGGCCAGGGCGCTCGCCCGGTCGCTCGCGTACGGCTCGGCCTCGGTGCGCGCCGCGTCGAGCTCGGCGATCTTCGCGTCGAGTCGTTCGAGGACGACGCCGGCCTCCTCGAGCGCCCGCACGAGGCGCCCGCTGCGCCGCAGGACGTCGCGCACGAGGAAGAAGGCCCCGACGAGCGAGCCGACCACGAGGGTCGTCCACACGAGCGCCCAGAGCATGGACCCACCCTACTGCGCGTCAGTCGGCGAGCAGCGGGCGCACGCGGGTCCCGAGCAGCTCGATGCACCGCATGAGGCGTTCGTGCGGCATCGTGCCCATCGAGTACTTGACGTCGACCCGGCTCGCCCCGAGCAGCTCGGCCGTCGCGCGGATCTTGCTCGCGACCGTCTCGGGCGATCCGACCAGGAGGGCCCCGTCGGGGCCGACGTCGTGCGCGAAGCGTCCCCGGTGGTACGCGGGCCAGCCCCGCTCGCGCCCGATCGCGTTGGTCATGGCCGCCAGGTGTGGGTACGCCTCGTCCTGGGCCTGCTCGTCGGTCTCGGCGATGTAGCCGGGCATGTGGACCGCGACCGGCTGCGGCTCGTGACCGTGCTCGGCGAGCGTGCGGTGGTAGAGCTCGACGAAGGACGTGAAGCGGGCTGGCTCGGCCCCGATGATCGCGAGCGTGAGCGGCAGCCCGTGCCGCGCGGCCCGCACGACCGACTCGGGGCTCCCGCCGACCCCGACCCACGTCGGGATCCGTCCACGCTCGGTCTTGGGGAAGACCTCGAGGCCCTCGAGGGCGGGTCGCGTTGTCCCCCGCCACGTCACGGGCCCCTCCTCGAGGAGCCGCACGAACAGCTCGAGCTTCTCCTCGAACAGCACCTCGTAGTCCGCGAGCGAGAACCCGAACAGCCCGAAGGACTCGATGAACGAGCCGCGCCCGAGGATGACCTCGGCGCGTCCTGCGCTGATCGCGTCGAGCGTCGCGAAGCGCTCGAAGACGCGCACCGGGTCGTCCGAGCTGAGCACCGTGACGGCTGAGCCGAGCCGGATGCGCCGCGTACGGGCCGCGACCGCCGCGAGGACCACCTCGGGTGCGGACACCGCGAAGTCGGCGCGGTGATGCTCACCGACGCCGAAGAAGTCCAGTCCGACCTCGTCCGCAAGCACCCCCTGCTCGACGACGTCACGCACGGCCTGCGCCTGCGTGACCGAGGTACCGTCAGGCCCCGTCGCGACGTCGCCGAAGGTGTCGACCCCGAGCTCGAGCATGCGGCCAGCCTAGGGCGCCAGACCGAGCCGCTCGTAGGCCTCGAGGGCCTCGCGCGCGGCCAGGGCCGCGTCGTGCGCCGCAGACGCGGGCGTCACGGCCCGCACCTGCTGCGCCTCGCGCAGCAGCAGGGCGCGCAGCCACGCCGAGCCGCCGACCCGCAGCTCGATGCGGAACGCCCCCTCGGCAAGGTCCGTGACCGACTCGACGGGCACCTGCTCGGCGAGCCAGCGCGCGGTCGGTGCGAGATCGATCGCGACGACCTCGCTCGAGTCAGGCCGGTACGGCTCGGGCTCGCGGACCCGGGCCTGCTGTGTCGCAGGCTCGTCGAGCACCCCGGCCTCGAGGATGCGCTCGAGGCGGAAGGTGCGCGCCCCGTGCGCACGGTGGCACCAGCCCTGCAGGTAGGTCACGCCGTTGTCGGTGAACAGGCGCGCGGGGTCGACGTCGCGCTGCGAGACGACGTCGTCGTTGTTGACGTAGCGCATGCGCAGCCGGCGTCCCTGCGCGAGCGCCTCGCCCACGGCGCTGCGCACGGCCTCGCTCCCCCCGACCCACAGGTGCACGTCGAGCGCGTCCGCGGCCGCGCCGGTCGCGGCGCGCAGCTTCGTCACGGCCCGGTCGAGCACCTCGCCCGCCTCGGGCGAGATGCCGCTGCCGAGCACCTCGCGCACCGCCTCGAGCGAGGACAGCAGCACGATCGCCTCACGCGTGCCGAGGCGCAGCGGCCGGCGCATGCCGCGGTCGGCCGTGATCGACACGATGCCCTGCTCGAACTGGTCGTAGTCGAAGTCGATGAGGTCGTCGGGCGCGTAGCCGGGCGTCCCTGAGACCCACAGCAGCTCGACGTCGGCGATGATCTGCTTCGTGCTTACCCCGAAGTGCCGCGCGAGCTCGGGCACCGGGACGCGCTCGTTCTTGTCGAGGTAGGCGACGATCCCGAGCATCCGCACGAGCCGCTCGGTCGAGCGTTCAGCCACGGGCCACCTCCTCGAGCGCGGCCGCAGCGCGCAGCCGACTCACGACGACCTCGCGCAGCTCGGGCGGGTCGAGCACGAGCACCGCCGCGCCGTAGCCCGCGATCTCGTAGCCGAGCTCCATCGCCGAGCGGAACGGCACACGCACGACGTCACGGTCCTCGAACAGCTCGGCGTCCGCGGCGCGCGGCGCGAGCGCACGGGCGCGCAGGGCCCCGGCCCGCTCGGGGAGCACCGCGAGCACCGCCTCGCGCACGGGCGGGGCGGGCTCGTCGCTGCCCTGCTCGAGCGCGTCGGCAGGGATCTCGTAGGCCTCGGCAGGACCGACGGGCCGCACGGGCGAGAGGATTCGGTTGAGCCGGAACGAGCGCGGACCGCCCCGCCCCCGGTCGAAGCCCCTGAGGTACCAGCCGGCTCCCTCGGTGCGCACCTGCCACGGCTCGACCTCGCGCTCGGTGACCTCGCCGGTGTACGCGGCGCGGTAGGTGAACCGCACCGCGCGGCGCTCGAGCACCGCGTCGAGCAGGACGGGCAGGCCCGGACCCGCGGGCTGGACACGCGGCAGGAGGCCCGCCGCGAGGTCGTCCGCGGGCGAGCCCTCGGCGACGGCCCGCAGCTTGGTGAGCGCCCGGTTCGCGTCCCGGCTCAGGGCCGCGTCGCGCCAGAACCCGCTCGCGAGCGAGAGCACCGCGAGCTCGGCGGGACTGAGCTCGATGTCGCCGAGCGTGTAGGACTCGGGATCGATCCGGTACCCGATCTCGTCGGCAGGACCGTCGGGCTGGACCGTGACGATCGGGATGCCCAGCTCGCGCAAGGCGTCCTTGTCACGCTCGAACATCCGCTCGAAGGCCTCGGTCGTCTCCGAGTCGTAGCCCACGACGCTGCGGCGCACCTGCTCCTTGGTCATGCGCGTGGGGGTGTTGAGCAGCGCGATGACGAGGTTGAGCAGGCGTTCTGCGGGAGGAGTCGGGGCGGGCACGGGTCCCACGGTAGCGCTCGGGGAGGCTCGGTAGCGTGGAGGCATGATCACGTGGCGCGAGGCGGTCGTCGAGGCGCTCGGTCCCTCGTGGGGCGGTGCGCACGAGCTCACCGTGCGCACGACGCGCGGCGAGGAGCTCCGGGCGCTCGCCTATCTCGAGGTGTCCGGGACGCCGCGGGTCGGCCAGCGCGTGCTCGTGACGACCGGTGCGCTCGCGAAGGGGCTCGGCACGGGCGGCTACGCGTTCGTCGTCGTCGCGCCCGAAGAGCTCCCTGCCGACCCGCCGCCCGCCCCGGGGCACCTCGTCAAGGACCGCTACTCCCCGCTCCAGCGCGTCGTGCTCGGCGTCGACGACGAGGAGTCCGAGCACCACGGCGTGCTGCGCGACGCGGACGACCTCGAGGCGATGCCCGTCGTGACCGCGGACCTGCACTCGGCCCTGCCCGCGATCGTCGCCGGCGTGCGGCACGGCGCGCTGCGGTCGGGTCGCCCCCTCCCCCGGGTCGCTTACGTCATGACCGACGGCGGCGCGATCCCCGCGGCGTTCTCGCGCACGGTCGCGGGGCTGCGCGAGGCGGGGTGGCTCGAGGCGACCGTCACGGTGGGCCAGGCGCACGGCGGGGACCTCGAGGCGGTCACGGTGCACACGGGGCTGCTCGCCGCGCGGCACGTCGTGGGGGCGGACGTCACGGTCGTCGTGCAGGGGCCGGGGAACCTCGGCACGGGGACGCGCTGGGGTTTCTCGGGCGTCGCGGCGGGCGAGGCGGTCAACGCCGCGGGCGTGCTCGGCGGACGCCCCGTCGCGTCGCTGCGGGTCTCGGGGGCCGACCCGCGCGAGCGTCACCTCGGGGTCTCGCACCACTCGCTCACGGCCTACGGCCGGGTCGCGCTCGTGCCCGCGGACGTCGTCGTCCCCGAGTTCGCCGTCGGCCCCGTGCTCGGGGTCCCCGACGACGACGGCGTCCCTCCCCTCGAGCCCGGGTCGCTCGCGTGGCTCGGGGCCCGGGTGCGTCAGCAGGTCGCGGCGCTCGTCGAGCCCGCGGGACGGCACCGCCTCGTCGAGGTCGAGGCGGGTGGTGAGCTGCTCACCGCGCTCGGGACCTCCCCCGTGCGTCTGTCGACGATGGGGCGTTCGCTCGACGACGACCCGGGTGCGTTCCTCGCCGCCGCGGTCGCCGGGGTGCACGCCGCCGAGCTCGTCGTGGGCGCCTGAGCCGAGCGCCTCAGCAAGGTCCAAGCAGGCCGGCCCGCACGCAGGGTCCGAGCCGGCCGGGCGCGGTCAGCGAGGCCCGCGCAGCGCCTCGCTGAGCTTCATGCGACCGCCCGTGTGCAGCACGGCCCGGCGGTACACGCGCGCCGAGATCCACACGAGCACGGGGATCGTCAGGGCGGTCAGGAGCAGCGCGAGGGGCATCTCCCAGGCCTCGAGCGAGCCGACGGCCGCGCGCGTGGGCATCATGAACGGCGCGAAGAACGGGATCTGGGAGAGCACCTTGGTCAGGGTCGAGTCGGGCTGGGCCGGCACGAGGAAGAACGAGACGTAGAACGGCACGAACAGCGCGAACATGAGCGGCGTCGTGACCGATCCGATGTCCTCCTGGCGCGAGACAAGCGCCGCGAAGCCGCCGAACAGCAGCGCGAACACCCCGAAGCCGAGCAGGAACCACACGACCGTGAGCAAGAAGGTCAGCCCGAGGTTGATCTCGAGGTCGGGGAACACCCCGAGCCCCGCGACGACCCCCGTCGCGGCACCGCCCAGGACGGCGATCTGGAAGAGCCCGTAGGCCCCGATCCCGAGGATCTTGCCCGCGAGGAGCTGCCCGGGACGGATCGTCGAGAGCAGGATCTCGACGACGCGCGAGGTCTTCTCCTCGACGACGCCCATCGCGATCATCGACCCCGAGCCGATGAGCGCGAACAGCAGGAGCGAGACGACTACGACCGAGACGATCATCTGGCCCGGGTCGATCTCGGTCTCGGGCTCGACGACCTGGTCGACCGTGACCGCGACCCCGGCGAGCGCGCTCTCGAGGGCCGCCGGGTCCCCGCCCATGTCCGCGACCGCGCGAGCCGTGGTCGCCGCACGCGCGGCCTGCTCGACGATCGCGAGGACCTCGGCGTCCGGGTCCTTCTCGAACACCACGGTCGGTGCCGAGACCTCACCGGTGACCCAAGCCTCGAGGCGGGGGTCGGAGTCCGGATCGGCGAGCTCGGCGCGCGCGGCGGCCTCGTCGAGCTCCTCGACCGTCACGCCCGCGGCCGCGCCGGCCGGGGCGGCCTCGAGGTGCGTCGCGAGCTCGCTCACGGCCGGATCGAGGCCGAGGCGCAAGGGCTCGGGCTCGATCTCGTCAGGGACGAGGATCTTCCCCGCGATCCCGAAGGCGATGATCGCGCCCACCATGACGGCGAGCGAGATGATGTTGGACTTCGTGACCATGCGCGTCATGAACTCCCGGCGCGCGACAGTCAGGATGGGGCCGCGCATCACGCGCTCACCTCCGCAAGGTCAGGACGGTCGCTCACGACGTCGCGGAACAGGTCGGCGAGCGAGGGCAGGTCGGGGGCGAACTCGGTCACCTCGGCGATGCCGAGCACGGCGCGCAGCGCCGCCTGCTCGGCGCCCTCGTCCGTCACCGCGAGGTGGACCGCGTCGGCCCGCCCCTCGACGTCCGTCACGCTCAGGCCCGGGACGGCGGCGAGGGCCGCACGCACGGTGGCTGCCTCGGCGCCCCGCCAGGCGAGGAGCCACGGGGCTCGGCCGGTCGCGCGCAGCTCGGGGATCGTGCCGGTCGCGACCATCGAGCCCTCGCTGATGATGCCCACGCGGTCGCACAGCCGCTCGACGAGGTCGAGCTGGTGGGAGGAGAAGATCACGGGGACGCCCGCGGCCGCGCGCTCGCGCAGCACCTCGCTCATGACGTCGACCGCGACCGGGTCGAGGCCCGAGAACGGCTCGTCGAGCACGAGCACGCGAGGGTTGTGCACGAGCGCCGCAGCGAGCTGGACGCGCTGCTGGTTGCCGAGCGAGAGCTTCTCGACCGCGTCGCCGCGCCGGTGCCCGACGCCGAGCCGGTCGGTCCAGCGCTCGACGGCCTCCCGCGCCTCGACCGCCGTCATGCCGTGCAGCTCGGCGAAGAACTGCAGCTGGTCGGCGACCTTCATCTTGGGGTAGAGCCCGCGCTCCTCGGGCATGTACCCGACCTCGCGGCGCGCCTCGAGGTCGAGCGCCGCACCGTCCCAGCGCACCTCGCCCGCGTCCGCCGCGAGCACCCCGAGCATGATCCGCATCGCGGTCGTCTTGCCCGCACCGTTCGAGCCGACGAAACCGAAGATCTCCCCCGCGCGGACCTCGAAGCTCAGGTCGCGCAACGCGTGGACGGACCCGAACGACTTCGACAAGCCGTCGATCTCTAGCGTGCTCATGTTCCTCCTTCGTGAGTGGTCGCGATCCCACCCTAGGCAGTGCCGGGTACCCCGACGTCGGAAGTCTTAGTCCTCGCGCGGGCCGTGCGCCGTGACGAGCGCGGCGAGCCGGGCCGCCTCGCGGCGCGCGTGCTCGCCGTCGGCCCGCTGGATCCCCATCACCGCGAGCGTGTCGCCGTCGGCGAGGTCGAGCTGCGCCCAGGGGCGGCCCTCGCCGAAACGCACGAGGACGATCTCGGCCCACTCGAGCCGACGGGTGTAGACGAGGTTGCGGACGAACAGGCCGTGCTCGTCGGGCACCGCGACGACGGTCGCCTGGCGCCAGCAGAACCACACCCCGAAGGCCCCCACGAGGGCGATCCCCACGAGGTCGAGCACGACCGAGCGGGTGTAGAACTGCGGGAGCACCACGACGAGCGCGACCGTCCCCGCGGCGATGAGCGCCGCGATGACGAGCGTGACGACCCGCGCGAAGCGGGGCCGGAACGGGGCGTAGGGGTTCGTCACAGCCGACACGCGTGGATCGAGGTCACCAGGATCGCCCGTGCGCCGACCGCGTAGAGCTCGTCCATGACCTTGTTCGTCTCGTCGCGGCGCACCATGACGCGCACCGCGGCCCAGCCCTGGTCGTGCAGCGGGGAGACGGTCGGCGACTCGAGGCCGGGGGTCACCGCGACGGCCCGGTCGACGAGCTCGAGCGGCACGTCGTAGTC
>JAJUHG010000064.1 GCA_029267995.1 Micrococcales bacterium | reverse complement strand
GGCAAGCGCATCGAGCCCGCCCTCGAGCTCCTGGACGGCTCGCGCGGCCTCGACCTCGCGTCGTGCGGCGCCCCGTCCGGTGCGGGTCGTCCGGGCGCGGAAGTCCTCGAACGAGCGCACCCCCGCGTGCCGCCAAGCCCCGCGCGCCTCCTGCGCCGCGAGCACCGGTGACTTCGCGACGGCGGTGAGTTGGGCGGCCTCGTCGAGTGCGGCGAGGACCTCGACCTGCGTCTCGTGGTCCCACGAGCTCGACTCGCGCGCGGCCGCGGACAGCTCCTTCGCGGCGATCCGCAGGACGCGCGCCCACGCAGCAGCATCCTTCCGGGCGTCCGGGGTGGGAGGAAAGCTCGCCGCGTCCCGGAGGGAGCGCGGGACGCGCGCGGGGGCGCTCGGGCTCGGCGACGAGGACGTCGTGATGTCGCCAGAGACGTCGAGCGCGGCGGACCGGGACTCGAGCACAAGCACCTCCCTTGGGGTTTCTAGAACGGGGCGTATCGGGATGAATCCACCATGCCCTAGACCTCTGACAGTCCCCGCTCCACGCCGCTGACCTGCACAGATACGCCGTGAAGATCAGCTGGCCCGACCCCCGCGCTCGCCCCGCTCCCCGTCGACGAACCGCAGCCCGACCGTGCACCCCACGAGCCCCGCGATGAACGCGAGCTGCCCCCAGTGCACCTCTTGCGCACCCGTGGCCATCGCCCACAGCACGGTGAGCGCCGCACCCACCCCGGTCCACACCGCGTACGCCGTCCCGATCGGGATCGCGCGCATCGCCTGCCCGAGCCCGAGCATGCTCAAGGTCACCGCGACGGCGAACACGGCGGTCGCGACGGGTCGGCCCATTCCGATCCCCGAGCCGAGCGCGGTCGCCCACACCGCCTCGAGCACCGCGGACGCGAGCAGCAGCGCCCACGCACGGTTCGTCGTCATGGGCGCGCGCCCGGGGCCGCTGCGAAGGTTGGGCCCGTCCTCCCGCACCCCGTCCGCCCCCGTCACGACAGCACCTTGAGCCCGACGACGCACGCGACGAGCCCTGCGATGAGCATGACCCGCACGACCGCCGCCCGCTCGGCCCCCGAGACCATGGCCCACACGGCGGTCAGGGCGGCCCCGACGCCGACCCATACGGCGTACGCGGTCCCGGTCGGGATCGACTGCATGGCCCAGCCGAGGCCGAGCATCGAGACGACCATCGCGATCACGAACACCGCGGTCGGCAGGGGTCGCTTGAGCCCGTCCGAGCGGGCGAGCGCGGTCGCCCAGACGGCTTCGAGCGCTCCGCTCGCGATGAGGATGAACCACGCCATGACAGACCTTCCTGGCCAGTCTTGTCGTGTCCGGGTACTGATCCCTCGTCCGGGGCCGCACGTCGCGTGCGCACCGCCCCCACTCCTATCACGCCCCCTCCGCGCCGGTCCACGTCCGGTGACGATCACCACCACCGCCGACGACGGCGCCCGACCCACCTCGCCCTGCCCTCCTGCCCTCGCGTGCGCCGACTTCGGCATCCCGCACCAAGCTCGCCGTACCCTCCCGCCCTCGCGTGCGCCGACTTCGGCATCCCGCACCGAGCTCGGCACGTGCACCTGCCGATCTCGGTGGCGACTGCCGAACTCGGCGGGGGTAGTCGGGGAGGGGCGGCGGGGGTGGGCGGGGAGGGGTGGGGGGCAGAGAGCTCAGGGGTGGATCGGGGGAGCTGCGCGCTCAGGGGTCAGTCGGACTGCCAGGAGTGCCACAGCCGGGCGTAGTCGCCGTCGGTCGCGACGAGGTCGTCGTGCGGCCCGATCTCGGTGATGCGCCCACCGTCGACCACGGCCACACGGTCCGCGTCGTGCGCGGTGTGCAGCCGGTGCGCGATCGCGACGACCGTCCGTCCCGTGAGCACGGCGGACAGCGAGGCCTCGAGCTCGCGCGCGGCGCGCGGGTCGAGCAGGCTCGTCGCCTCGTCGAGCACGAGCGTGTGCGGGTCGAGCAGCACGAGCCGCGCGAGCGCGACCTGCTGGGCCTGCGCGGGGGTGAGCGTCGCCCCGCCCGAGCCGACGAGCGTCTCGAGCCCCTCGGGGAGCGCCTCGGCCCACCGCCGCGCGGCGACGGCGTCGAGCGCGCGCAGCAGCTCGTCCTCGCTCGCCGCGGGGTTCGCGAGGCGCAGGTTCTCCGCGAGCGTCCCGACGAACACGTGATGCTCCTGCGTCACGAGTGCGACCTGGCCGCGCAGCTCGTCGAGGGGCAGGTCCACGAGCGGGACCTCGCCCACGGTGACCGAGCCACCCGTGGGCGGGTGGATGCCCGCGAGCATGCGGCCGAGCGTCGACTTGCCCGCACCTGACGGTCCGACGACGGCGAGCCGTTCCCCGGGCCGCAGCGCGAGGTCGATCCCGTGCAGCACGTCGTGGCCCTCGCGGTAGGCGTAGCGGACCGTGCGGGCCTCGACCCGCTCGTGCTCGGGCCGCGCGTCCTTCGTGACCCGGTCGGGCTCGACGGCGGCGACGCCGATGATGCGTGCGAGCGAGGCCGAGCCGACCTGGATCTCGTCCATCCAGAAGATGAGCTCGCCGATCGGGTGGATGATCTGCGAGGCGTAGATCGCGACGGTCGTCACGGCCCCGATCGTGACCCCGCCGGTCGCGACGAGGTACGCGCCCCAGACGAGCACGGCGAGCACGGGCATGAGGAAGGCCGTGTCGATGAGCGGGAAGAGCACCGAGCGCAGGCGCAGGGTGTACTTCTCGGCCTCGAAGGCCTCGCGCACGTCCTCGTCGAGGCGCCGACGACGGCGCGCCCCGAGGCCGAGCGCGTCGACGGTCCGGGCGCCCTCGACGGTCTCGGTGATCGTGCCGAAGATCGTCGCGTACGCGGCGGACTCGCGCAGGTAGCCCGCGGTGGCCCGCTTGAGGTACCAGCGCGAGGCGCCGAGCAGGAGCGGGACGCCCGCGAGCAGCCCGAGCGCGACGAGCGGGCTCGTGAGGACCGCGGCCGCGGCGGTGAGCACGATCGTCGCGCTCGTGACGAGCACGCGGGGCACGCCGAAGCGCACTGCGTACTGGACGCGGTCGATGTCGGTCGTCGTGCGGGCGACGAGGTCACCGGTGCCCGCGCGCTCGACGACGGACAGCGGCAGGCGCGTGACGCGCTCGAGGAACTCCTCGCGCAGCTGGGCGAACACGGTCTCGCCGAGCACCATCGCGGAGCGTTGGGCGTAGCGCACGAGCACGGTCTGGGCGAGCACCGCGAGGACGAGGATGAGCACCGTCTGGTCGATGATGCTCGCCCCGGTGCCCGCGACGACCGCGTCGATCATCCGCCCGAGCAGCCACGGCCCTGCCAGGCCCGCGGTCGCGGCGAGCCCGTGCAGGGTCACGACCCGCGCGAGCGGGCCCTTGTACTGGCGCAGGAGGGAGACGGTCTCCTCGCGCAGCATGCGCGAGTCGGCGACGGGGAGCTTCACGCGCCACCTCCTGTCGTGACCGGCTCGGCGGTCTGCTCGGGGGCCGACGGCGACTCGGGGCGGGTCTCCCCGGGAGTCTCGGCGGGGGTCTCGGCCGCGGCGCGCGACACGACGCGCCGGTAGGCGTCGCCGTGCTCGTCGTCGCGGCGCAGCAGCTCGCGGTGGATGCCGGTGAACTTCACCTCACCGTGCTCGACGAAGACGACCTCGTCGACGCGATCGAGCACGAGGGGGCTCGTCGTGACGATCACGGTCGCCCGGCCTGCCCGCGCCGCGGCGAGGCGGTCGGCGATGCGTGCCTCGGTGTGGGCGTCGACGGCCGAGGTCGGCTCGACGAGCACGAGCACCTCGGCCTGGGTGAGCAGGGCGCGTGCGAGGGCGACGCGCTGGCGCTGCCCGCCCGAGAGCGAGCGGCCCTTCTCCTCGACGCGCCCGTCGAGGCCGCCGGGCACCGAGTCGAGCACGTCGCCCGCGTCGGCGACACGCATCGCCTCGAGCATCTCCTCGCGCGAGGCGTGGCCGCGCACGTCGAGCTCGAAGTCGAGCGTCCCGGAGAACAGGGTCGGGGTCGACTCGGCGACGACGATGCGTTCGCGCACCTCGAGAAGGTCGAGCTCGTGCAGCAGGTGGCGGCCCCAGCGCACGGTTGACAGCGGAGGGTCGGCGAACAGCGTGGGGCGCGACCATGCGTCGTCGTCGGTCTTCTTGCCGAGGCGAGCGCGCAGGCGCGCGAGGCCACGCGGGGCGGGCGCGTCGGCGTCGTCGTCCTCGGGGTGGGGGAGCGTCTCGGTGCTCACGAAGTGCCCGAGGCGCATCGCGATGCGCGCCGTCTCGTCCGGGTCGGCGCCGACGAGCGCGATCGTGCCGCGCGCGGGGACGCGCACGCCGCTCGCCTCGTCGACGAGCTCGGTCCCGGGCGGCGGGGCGGGCGCGGGCTCGCCGGTGCGCGCACCGGCGGTGGGCACCGACAGCACCTTGATGATGCGGCGCACGCCCACGGTCGCGCGGGCGAAGATGCGCATCGTCTCCGAGGCGGACCACAGCGGCTGGGTGAGGAAGGCCGCGAAGCCGTAGAACATCACGAGCTGGCCCGGGGTGATGTCGCCCGCGATCGCCATGCGGGCGCCGACCCACACGAGCACCGTGAGGAACAGGCCTGGCAGGAGCGTCTGGGTCGCGTCGAGCAGCGACTGGGTCTGGGCGACGCGCACGCCTGCCTCGCGGACCTTTTGCGACTGCGTCGCGTAGCGGCCCGCGAAGATGTCCTCGCCGCCGATCCCGCGCAGGATGCGCAGGCCGGAGACGGTGTCCGCGCCGAGCGTCGTAAGTCGGCCCTGCGCCTCACGTTGGGCGGCCTGGCGCTTCTGGAGCGGCTTGACGAGCAGCGCGAGCACACCGACCACGAGTGGCAGGCCGAGCAGCACGAGCAGGCCGAGGGGGACCGACATGCGCATCATGAGGACCGCGACGACGCCGTAGGCGATGATCCCGCCCACGAAGCGTGCCGCGACCGCGAACACCTCGCCGACGCGCAGCGCGTCCGAGGCGACCGTCGCGACGACCTCGCCCGTGGGCATCTCGGCCGTCACGGCGTCGCCCGTGCGCGTCGAGTGGTACCCGACGAGCTGGATCGCGTTGAACGCCGCGCGCAGCCAGTTCTGCACGTCGAAGCGGTGCCCCCACACGTTCGCGAGGACCTGCACCATGCCGATCGCGGCGATCACGGCGCACCCTGCGAACAGCTCGTGCGAGAGGCCCGAGTCGAGGCCCGAGTCGACGACGCTCCCGAGCGCCCACGGCATGAGCGCACCGCCGACGTTGCTCGCGACGCCGCACACGAGCGAGGCCGCAAGGATCGCCTTCTGGCGACGCGCCTGCCACCACAGGAAGGCCCGTGGCGTCGTCAGGGGAGGGGTGCCGGGATCGGCGACGGGGAGGGGGAGCACGGTGGTCAACGGTAGTCGGGGCTACCGACAGGTTCGAAACGATTTTGGCCGCGCGGCACCGCGCCCCGCGTGACGCTGGGCACACGCTGGCCGACGGCGGCTCCGCGCTCGGTAGAGTCCCGTGCCAGGGCCGCTCGCGCGGCCCGGAGGCACCGAGAGGACGAACAGTGACGGACGGGACGACGGCGGCGGCTTCGACGAAGAACGAGAAGACGGCGGCCTCGCTGCGGCGCTATCGCGTGATGGCCTACATCACGGGCGTCTTCCTGCTGATCCTCGTGGTCGAGATGTTCGTCAAGTACGTCGTCCAGCCGGGTCCCGAGGTGCTGCGCTGGATCGAGTGGATCCCCTACGCCCACGGCTGGATCTACGTCCTGTACCTCGTGACCGTCGTCGACCTGTGGGGCAAGGTGCGCTGGGGCTTCGGCCGCCTCGCCGCGCTCGTGTTCGCCGGCGTCGTGCCCGTCCTGTCCTTCGTCGTCGAGTCGAAGGTCCACCGCGAGGTCTCCGAACGGCTCGCCGACGGCGGCTCGATCTAGCCCGCGCAAGCCGACGACGGCGCGTCCCCCGTCAGTCTCCCGTCTGCGCCCTTGCGCGCGCCCACTACCCTGGGCGCGTGACCGCAGCCTCTGCTCCCACCACTGGCCAGCACCGCCCCGTCCTCGTCGTCGACTACGGCGCCCAGTACGCCCAGCTCATCGCTCGTCGCGTGCGCGAGGCCGGGGTGTACTCCGAGATCGTGCCGCACACGTGGTCCGCCGAGCAGATCCTCGCGAAGGACCCCGCCGCCGTGATCCTCTCGGGCGGGCCCGCGAGCGTCTTCGAGCAAGGTGCCCCCTCGGTCGATGCCGCACTGTTCGACGCCGGTGTCCCTGTGCTCGGCATCTGCTACGGGTTCCAGGCGATGGCGCACGCGCTCGGCGCGCAGGTCGACGCCGCCGCGAAGGGCGAGTACGGCCACACGGGCGTCGAGGTCGACCGCACGGGTGACCTGCTCGCCGGCTCGCCCGCTCAGCAGAACGTGTGGATGAGCCACGGCGTGGCCGTCACGGCGCCGCCGCCCGGTTTCGACGTGCTCGCGAGCTCCCCCGGGGCGCCCGTCGCCGCGTTCGAGGACCGCGAGCGGCGCCTCTACGGCGTGCAGTGGCACCCCGAGGTCCGCCACACGCCGCTCGGTCAGCGGGCGCTCGAGAACTTCCTCTACACGGGTGCGGGCCTCACGCCCGACTGGGCTCCCGGCAACGTCGTCGCCGAGCAGGTCGAGCTCATCCGCAACCAGATCGGGGACGGGCGCGTGATCTGCGGGTTGTCGGGTGGCGTCGACTCCTCCGTCGCGGCGGCGCTCGTGCAGCGCGCCGTCGGCGACCAGCTCACGTGCGTCTTCGTGGATCACGGTCTGCTGCGCGCGGGCGAGGCCGAGCAGGTCGAGCGCGACTTCGTCGCGGCCACGGGAGTGAACCTCGTGGTCGTCGACGCCCAGGATCGCTTCCTCGACGCGCTCGCGGGGGTCTCCGACCCCGAGACGAAGCGCAAGATCATCGGCCGGGAGTTCATCCGCGTCTTCGAGCAGGCCGCGCGCGACATCGTCGCCGACGCGGGCGAGCACGGCGAGGAGGTCCGCTTCCTCGTGCAGGGCACCCTCTACCCCGACGTCGTCGAGTCCGGCGGGGGCGAGGGCGCGGCCAACATCAAGTCCCACCACAACGTGGGCGGGCTGCCGGACGATCTGCAGTTCGAGCTCGTCGAGCCGCTGCGCACGCTGTTCAAGGACGAGGTGCGCGCCGTGGGCCTCGAGCTCGGCGTGCCCGAGGGCATCGTGTGGCGCCAGCCCTTCCCGGGCCCTGGCCTTGGTATCCGGATCGTCGGGGAAGTCACGCGCGAGCGCCTCGAGATCCTGCGCGCGGCGGATGCGATCGTGCGCGAGGAGCTCACCGCGGCCGGGCTCGACCGCGAGATCTGGCAGTGCCCCGTCGTGCTCCTGGCCGACGTGCGCTCCGTGGGCGTCCAGGGTGACGGCCGCACGTACGGCCACCCCGTCGTGCTGCGTCCCGTCTCGAGCGAGGACGCCATGACGGCCGACTGGTCGCGACTGCCCTACGAGCTGCTTGCCAAGGTCTCGAACCGCATCACGAACGAGGTGCGGGACGTCAACCGCGTCGTCCTCGACGTCACGAGCAAGCCCCCGGGCACGATCGAGTGGGAGTGAGCTACCCCGCGTAGCGCTCCTGCGCGAGGTCGTACACCGCGTCGTGCGCGCCGACGACGGCGTCCCACGCGGTCTGGGGCGGCACGGTCCGGTTCTGCGTGACGATCCGCTCGAGGAGCGCCGGCTCGCGCACGAGGCGCGCGAGCTGCGCGGCGAACGCGGCGTCGTCGTCGGCGAGCAGGCCCTCGACGCCCTCGGTCACGAGCTCGGCCGCACCGGACTGCGAGCGCGTGAGGATCGCGAGCCCTGCGGCCTGCGCCTCCTGGCTCGCGACCGAGAACGCGTCGAGCACGCCCGGGGCGAGGTAGACGTCCGCGCGGCGGTAGAGCGTCTTGAGCTCGTCCCTGCTGAGCCGCCCGGGCAGCGCGACCCAGTCCGTCATGCCGTGCGTGGCGAGGAAGGCGCGCGCCTTGCCGAGCTCCTCGCCCTCGCCCGCGATCGTGACGTAGAGCGCCTCGGCCTCGGGCCCGAGCAGCTCGCGCGTGCGGCGCAGGGCCTCGAGGAGCGGCAGGACGCGCTTGCGCGGGGCGAAGCGCGCGGCGTACACCGCGTGCACCCCGGTGCGCTCGCGCGGGAGCGGGTCGCCGAGCCACTCGCCGACGTCGACGCCGTTGCGCAGCACGTGGATCGGCACGTCTCCGCCCGCGACGCGGCGCAGGGGCGCGGCGGCCATGTCGGAGACGGTCGCGATCTCGACCGGGAACCGGGACCAGCCCACGAGCCGGTCGAGCCAGCGCAGCTGACGCTCCATCGGGCCCCACACGCTGTGCACGGTGACCACGGCGGGCAGCCCGAGGCGACGCACGACGCGGAACGTCGCCTGTGCGGTCGGCGCGAGGATGCCCATGTGCAGGTGCACGACGTCGGGCTGCTCGGCGCGCAGGATCGCGGCGACGTGCCGCCCCGCGCGCGGGTGGATCGGGAACCCCCCGGGGACCCGGGCTGCGACGCGGTGCACGACGATCCCGTCCTCGACCGCGCGCGAGATGCCGTGCGCACCGCGCGCGCCGGGCGTGGAGGTGATCACCTGCACCTCGTGACCTGCCGCGACCTGGTGCTGCGCGAGGTACGCGATCTGGGTCTCGATGCCGCCGAGCCCCGGGAGGTAGGAGTCGGAGACGTGAACGATGCGGGCCACGTCGCGATCCTGCCACGCGGCGCCGCGCCCGGGACCAGGGGACGACGACGTCCCACGAGACTTCCCAGCGGCGCTCCCAGGAGCAGCGGCGCAGGTCAGGCATGTGATCGGCGTCACGATCGGCGCGCGACGCGCGGTGACCTAGGTCCCGAGCAATAACGGGTCAACCTCGGCAGGATGTTCACCAGGGAACGGAAGAACCCGCCGGACCAGCGGTGACCGAGACGGTCCGGATAAGTCGGAGAATCTGGAAGGAACCGCCATGTCCACTGCTGTTGCGACTCAGCGCTCGAACGGCGTCCGCGTGATCGGGCTGCTCGCGATCATCGCTGGTGCCATCATGATCGTCGCCGGTGGCGTCACCTGGGGGGCCGTGTCCTCTCAGCTCGCCTCGGAGAACATCACCGTCCCGGACGACGCCGCCTTCGCGGCCGGCACGAAGGTCGACAACCCGATCTCGGCCTTCGCCCAGGCGGACATCATCAACAAGCACGCGCTCGCCGGTTCGGATGGTCTGACCTACGCCGAGCTCGGCACGAAGGCCCGCGAGCTCCAGGAGGCCGGTGCCTCCGAGGAGGAGGTCGCCGAGGTCCAGGCGCAGCGCACGAGCGTCATGAACGGTTCCTTCCTGCGGGCCTCGCTGTTCACGTCGGTCGTCGCCTACGGCGTCGCGGCTCTTGTGGTCGGGCTCGGCGTGCTCTTCGTCCTCGTCGGTTGGGCGCTGCGTCGCCTGGCAGCCCCGGTGACCGTCACGGCCACCCCCGACGTCGCCCAGGAGTGAGGCAGAGGGCGTAGGCCAGCACCACGCTGAGCCAAGAGGCCGGTGGCGCACGATGCGCCACCGGCCTCTTGCTGTGCGCGGCGACGGGTCCCTCCTCCCGCCGACGCCGGTCGGTGCGGGCGACGCGGGTCGCCTTCGCACCGTAAAGCTCAGCCCGTGCGGTCCCGCGAGCGGGCGAGCGAGGTCACGACGAGCACGGCGCCCGCCGCGGCGAGCACGCCGATCGAGGCGAGCTGCAGGTCGAACCGCAGGCCCTGGCCCCACGCGACGACGGCCGTGCCGAGCAGGGCCACGACGAGGCCCCACACGATCGTGCCGGGGCGCACGCGGGTCGAGCGGCCGGGCCCCGCCTCGGGGCTCGTGCCCGGCTCGGTGGGCGAGGGCGCGGACTCGGGGGTGAGGTCGTGGCTCATGTCAGTCCTCCTGGACGATCGTGATGTTGCCGAGGCCGACGGCGATCGACAGGTCGAAGACGAGGTCCTCGCCCGCGACCGCCGCCTCGTTCGACACGGTGCGGTTGACGCCGAGGCCCTTGCTCGCGCCCGTGGCGCCGTCGACGCGCCAGTCCGCGTCGCCCGCACCGATCTGGACCGAGAAGCGGGCCGCGTCCTCGGGCGGGAGGATCACCTCGACGTCACCCATGCCGCTGCGCAGCGCGACGTCAACGGTCTCGCCCGCGGGGACGTCGATCTCGGTGAGGTCGACCTTGAGCGAGCCCATGCCGATCGCGTAGCCGCCCTCGGCCTCGGCGACCGAGGTCGGGGTGTGGTACGAGTCGCCGACCCCGTGCCAGCGGTTGACGTTCGACCACGGGCGCAGGTCGACGTCCGAGGCGACCGAGACGGGCACCGAGAGCACGAGGGCGAGGACCGCGAAGCCGCCGAGCACGCCCGAGGAGCGGCCCATGAGGCCCGCGACGACGATCCCGACGCCGAAGATCACCGCGGCCGCCCCGAGAGCCGTCAGGAGCACGGGGCCGGTGAACACCCCGGCGCGGTCGGCAAGCAGCAGGCCCGCGAAGGTGATGAGGGACAGGCCCATGCACACCGCGAAGAAGCGGGAGCCGGCACCGAGCACGGGCGGGGCCTGGGGCGCGGGACGCGGGGCGGGTGCGGGGGCGGCCCACTGCGCACCGCCGCCGCTCCCAGGCGGCGGGGGCTGGGTCGGGGGCGGGGTGGTCACGGTCATGGTCATGCTCTCCGGGGCAGGGGCGGCAGGGGCCGCGTACGCGGGTGGGGGAGGAGGTGCGCCGTAGGGCGCGGCGGGGGGTGTGGGGCCGGACTGGCGCGCGCCGTTGACGACGATCGCGATCACGACGCCGACGACGGCGAGCCACAGGATCCCGTTGACCCAGCCGAAGCCGGCGGCGTTCCACCAGCCCGCGAGGGTCCAGCGGCCGTCGCCCGCGGCGAGCCCGGCGACGACGAACCCCGCGGCGCCGAGCAGCGCGACGTCGGAGTTGCCGCGACCGAGCTCCTGGACGTGGATGCGCCCGTCGGACTCCTCGGGCAGCAGGGCCCACGCGAGGCCGTACAGCACGAGACCGATCCCGACGAGGAACACGCTCGCGACCAGCACGGCCCGCACGACGAGCGGGTCGACGCCGAGCTTGCGCGCGACGCCCCCGCACACGCCGCCGACCCAACGGTCCGAGGTACGGACGATGCCGGCCCGGCGCACGGAGGAGAAGAAGGAGTTCTCGGCGGGCGGCGCGGGGCTCGGGCCCGCCGTGGGGTCAGGTGTCTGGCTCATGACTCGATCGTGCCGCCGAGGGGGCGGCCCGGACCATCGGGTACCACCCTGAACGAACCCTGAATCACCCCCGGACGGGGCGGGGGAGCACCCTGGTTTCCCCGGGGCGGGGTGTCCCGCGCACCTGCGAGCGGGGATGATCGTGCCATGACGAGCACCGAGCGACTCCCGCTGCGCCGCCCCGAGCGCGGCCGCTGGGTCGGTGGTGTCGCGGCGGGCCTCGCAGCGCACCTCGGGGTGCCGGTCGCCCTGCTGCGCGCGCTCCTGCTCGTACTCGCGGCGATGGGCGCAGGCGTCGTCGCGTACGTGTTCCTGTGGGTGACCGTCCCGCCGGGCGACCCCGTGCGCGCTGCCGCCGAGCAGCGCGCCCCCGAGCTGTCGCGCCTCGCGCGCCGTCCGACCCTCGACCCCGCGCGGCTGCCCGTCACGGACATCGCGCTCGGCCTCGTCG
>JAJUHG010000063.1 GCA_029267995.1 Micrococcales bacterium | reverse complement strand
TGCTCCCCCGGCGGGGCCAACCCTTCCAGCATCACGCCCACCCCACCCGGGCGAGCGGGCCGGGCCACCCACGGGCCCGCGAGTGACGTGTCGGAGGGTTTGCTCCTTGCGCGGGTGCAAACCCTCCGACATGGGGCAACGGCCGGTCAGCGGCCCTGGTTGGCGACGGCCTGGATCGCCGCAGCGGCGGCGTCGGCGTCGAGGTAGCGGCCGCCCTTCGTGACGGGCTTGAGGGTCTCCTCGTCGAGCTCGTACACGAGCGGGATCCCGGTCGGGATGTTGAGACCCGCGATCGACTCGTCGTCGATGTCGTCGAGGTACTTGACGATCGCGCGCAGCGAGTTGCCGTGCGCCGCGACGAGCACCGTCTTGCCCGCGCGCAGGTCGGGCACGATCTCCTCGTGCCAGTACGGCAGCGCCCGCTCGAGGACGTCCTTGAGGCACTCGGCCACGGGGATCGGCTCACCCGCATAGCGCGGGTCGGCGTCCTGGGAGAACTCCGAGCCGAGCTCGATCGGGGGCGGCGGGACGTCGTAGGAACGGCGCCAGAGCATGAACTGCTCCTCGCCGTACTCGTCACGGATCTGCTTCTTGTCCTTGCCCTGCAGGGCACCGTAGTGGCGCTCGTTGAGCCGCCAGTGGCGCTTGACGTCGATCCAGTGGCGGTCGGCCGCGTCGAGCGCGAGGTTCGCGGTCATGATCGCGCGGCGCAGGAGCGAGGTGTGCACGACGTCGGGCTCGACGCCCTCGGCCTTGAGCAGCTCGCCGCCGCGCGTGGCCTCGGCGACGCCCTTCTCGGACAGGGGGACGTCCACCCAGCCGGTGAACAGGTTCTTGGCGTTCCATTCGCTCTCGCCGTGGCGGAGCAGCACGAGGGTGTAGGTCATGGGTTCCATCCTGCCGCACGCCCCGGGCAGCCCGCGTGGGACCTTCTCTCGTGAGACACCCCTCGACGACGGCGCCCCTCGCGCCTCGCCGAGCCTTCCGCCGACGACGGCGCGCGGTTCAGACTCCCGCGAGCTCGCGGCGGCGCATCGCGGCGAGCGAGTAGACCTTGAGGATCTGGTTCGCGGCGGCGTCCCACGCGAAGCGTTCGCGCCGGGCCACAGCCTCACGCGCGAGGGTGTCGCGGTGGCCCGGGTCGCGCAGGACGCGCGCGAGGAGCCGGGCCCAGGTCGCGGGGTCGTGGTCGGGTGCGAGGTGCCCCGTCACGCCGTCGACGACGACCGAGCGCAGTCCCCCGACCGCAGCCGCGACGACGGGCGTCCCGGCGGCCTGCGCCTCGGCGGCGACGAGCCCGAAGGACTCCGAGCGCGAGGGCATCGCGACGACGTCCGCCGCGCGGTAGTAGTCGGCGAGGACGGCCTGCGGGGCGGCAGGGCGCAGCTCGAGGTGCTCGTGGACGTCGAGCAGGGTCGCGAGCGCCTCGGTCTCGCGCACCGCGGTGGGGCGCCCGGACGGTCCGCCGACGACGACGAGCAGGGGCGCCTCTCCCGTGCGTGCGAGGCGGGCGAGGGCCTCGACGAGCACGTCGGGTCCCTTGAGCGGCTGGAGGCGGCCCGCGAACAGCACGATCGGTCGGTCGAGCGGGAGCCCGAGCCGGGCGCGCGCCGCCGCCCGCTCGCCCGGGGTGAAGGTCGCGAGGTCGACCCCGGGCTCGACGACGTGCACGGCCTCGGGCGCGGCGTCGTAGTCGCTGATGAAGACCTCGGCCTCCTCGGCGGTGCTCGCGACGAGCGCGTCGGCCTCCGCGACGACCTGCTCCTCACCGAGCACGCGCCCGACGGGCTCGGGGGTGTCCCCGGGGGCGAGGGCGGCGTTCTTGACCTTCGCGAGCGTGTGCGCGGTGTGCACGAGCGGGACGCCCCACCGCTCGGCCGCGAGGAAACCGACCTGGCCCGAGAGCCAGTAGTGCGAGTGGACGACGTCGTACCAGCCGGCCGAGCGGGCGGCCTCGGTGCGCAGCACCCCGGCCGCGAAGGTGCACAGCTGGCCGGGCAGGTCGTTCTTGTCGAGCTCGCCGAAGGGTCCTGCCGCGACGTGCCGCACGAGGATGCTCGGCTCGTGCTCGTCGAGGCGGACGGTCTCGGGCTGGGTCGAGCTCGTGGCCCGCGTGAAGATCTCGACGTGCGCGCCACGCCGCGCGAGCGCTCGGGAGAGCTCGGCGACGTAGACGTTCATGCCACCGGCGTCACCGGTCCCCGGCTGGTCGAGGGGGGAGGTGTGCACCGACAGCATCGCCACGCGGGGCGCGTCGGGAAAGTGGTTCACGATTCCATTATCTCGCGGGGAAGGGACGCTCGCGCCCGGTATGACGGACCTCACAACCCCCGCCGACGACGGCGCGCGGGACCGCGGGCCCCGAGCCTCGCCCTGCGTGCGGGGCGCGAGGCTCGCGCTGGCAGCAGGCCGTGTCAGATCACCTCGACGATGCACGCGGGCTGGCGCAGCGCGGTCACGGTGCGTGAGCCGTCGGGGGCGAGCACCTCGACCTCGTGGCTCGACTGGCCCGCGACCACGACGTGCTCGCCCACGGTCGCGAAGTGCCTCGGCCACCCGCCGAGCGGGTGGGTCGCGACGTGCTCGAGCGAGCCGTCGGGCGCGAGGCGCAGCTCCTCGAGCCGGTCGTCCTCGCGCACCCCGACGAGCAGCCGCTCACCGCGCAGCTCGACGTGCGAGGCGAGCAGGCGCCCGCCGTCCGGCAGGAACCACCCGTGCTCGCGGCGCTCGGCGCGCTCCCCAGCGAGCGAGATCGACCCGACCGGCTCGAAGCGCTCGCCCGTGCGCTCGAGCACGTGGAAGGTCACGTCGAGCTCGCCCACGACGTAGCAGCGGCGCCCGTCGGGGCTCAGCGCGAGGTGGCGCGGGCCCGTGCCGGGCGGCAGCTCGGCGACGTGCCCGGCCGCCGCGAGGGTGCCGTCCGCGCCGACGGTGTACCGGCGCACCGCGTCGACCCCGAGGTCCACGACGAGCACCTCGTCCTCGCGGGCAGCGACGAAGTGCGCGTGCGGCCCCTCCTGACGCGACGGGTCGGGGCCCGTGCCCTCGTGCGCGAAGACCTGGGCGGGGCCGCTCGCGCCCCCCGCGAGGGCGCCGTCGTCGTCGAGCGCGATCACGCCGAGCGTGCCCGAGGAGTAGTTCGCGACGTAGAGCGTGCGCGCGTCGGGCGCGAGCGCGAGGTGGCACGGGCTCGCGCCTCCCGAGGAGATCGTGCCGCGCGCGAGCAGGCCGCCGTCGTCGGTGACCTCGAAGGCCGTGACGGTGCCCGAGGCGTCCTCGCCGACCGCGTAGAGCCACCGGCCCGAGGGGTGCGCAGCGATGAAGGTCGGCGCGGGGGTCTGGACCACCTGGCGCAGGTCCGTGAGCCGGCCCTCCGCGAGCCGGGCCCGCCAGATCCCCTCGCCGTGCCCCGCAGGAGTGCCCATCCCCGCGTCGGGGAAGGTGCCGATCCAGATCTCGTGGGTGCCCATGGCGGTGAGACTGTCAGAACTGGGCCGTGACCGCATGGGCTTGAGCGACGAGCGTCCGCAGGACGGACAGCGCACCGCCCGTGAGCGCGGGGAAGGGCCCCGCCTGCGCGGCCGAGACCGTGACCTCGACCCACGGACCGCCGATCACGTGGGCCCGCAGGCGCTCCTCGACCCCGGGGCGCAGGTGCTCGGCGAGCGGGGCGTAGATGCCGCCGAGCACGACGTGGTCGAGGTCGAGCAGGTTGACCGCGTTCGCGAGGCCCGTGCCGAGCAGGTCGCCCGCCCGGGCGAGCGCCTCGAGCGCGCGCGGGTCGCCCGCGTCCGCCGCGGCGACGAGCCCGTCGACGCCCGTCGCGAGGTCGAGCCCGGCCGCAGCGAGCAGCGCGTCCTGGCCGATGAGCTGCTCGAGGCGGCGCCCGGCGCCGTCGGCGTGCAGGATCGTGTGGCCGAGCTCGCCGCTCCAGCCGTGCGCCCCCGCGAACACCTCGCCGTCGAGCACGATCGCCCCACCGACACCCACCTCGCCCGAGACGTACAGGAAGGACCCGGTGTCCGCGCGCGCGGCGGCCTCGGCGCGCGCCGCGAGGTTCGCCTCGTTCGCGAGCCACAGCTCGTGCGCCGCGACCGGGTGGTCGCCGACGAGCGCGAGCACGTCGACGTCGCGCCAGGCGAGGTTCGGTGCGACACGCAGCGGGCCCGTGCGCCGGTCGACAAGGCCGGGCAGCGCGAGGCACGCCCCCGCGAGCCGCGCCCCGAGCCGCTCGACGTGCGCGAGCGCGCCGTCGGCGAGCGCAAGGACGGAGGCGATCGCCCGCTCGGGCTCGCCCGCGCGGAAGTCGCCGGGCTCGACCCGCTCGAACACCGTGCGCCGAGCGAGGTCGAGCGCGCGCACCGCGGTGTAGTCGACGTTGATCTCGAGCCCGAGCGCGACGACGGTCCCGCGAGCGGCTCGAGCTCGGTCACGAGGCGGGCCTCGATGAGCCGGTCGACGAGCGCCGAGACGGTCCCGCGGGTGAGCCCCGTCTCGGCCGCGATGCGCGCCCGGGAGATCGGCTCGCTCGCGGTCACGATGTGCTCGAGGACGATCGCGATGTTGTGCTCGCGCAAGGTCTCCTGCCGTGCCCCGGACCTTGGTCCCGCAGCGCCGCCCCCGGGGTGGCGCGGGACCGCGAGGGCTCCGCGCCGTCGAGTCACCATGGGTTGACCCTAGCGCGGGCCGGAGATAAGTTCATCCGTACAACAAATCTCGACGAGGAGAGATCCCCCATGGTTCGCACCCCCACCCCAGAAGACAGGTTCTCCTTCGGTCTGTGGACCGTCGGCTGGAACGCCCAGGACCAGTTCGGCGCGGCCACCCGCCCGTGGCTCGACCCGGTCGAGTCGGTCCACAAGCTCGCCGAGCTCGGCGCGGCGCACGTGACCTTCCACGACGACGACGTCGTCCCGTTCGGCTCGGACGACGCCGAGCGCGACCGCATCCTCACGCGCTTCAAGGCCGCGCTCGAGGAGACCGGCGTGACCGTCGAGATGGTCACGACCAACACCTTCACCCACCCGATCTTCAAGGACGGCGCGTTCACCTCGAACAACCGGCAGGTGCGCCGCTACGCGCTGCGCAAGATCCTGCGCACCGTCGACCTCGCCGCCGAGCTCGGCGCCGAGACCTTCGTCATGTGGGGCGGCCGCGAGGGGGCCGAGTACGACTCGGCGAAGGACCTCTACGCCGCGCACCAGGCCTACGCCGACGGCATCGACACGGTCGCGGCCTACATCAAGGAGAAGGGCTACGGTCTCAAGATCGCCCTCGAGCCCAAGCCGAACGAGCCGCGCGGCGACATCCTGCTGCCGACGATCGGCCACGCGCTCGGCCTGATCGCCAAGCTCGAGAACGGCGACATCGTGGGCCTCAACCCCGAGGTCGGCCACGAGCAGATGGCGGGCCTGAACTTCACCACGGGCATCGCGCAGGCGCTGTGGGCCGACAAGCTCTTCCACATCGACCTCAACGGTCAGCGCGGCATCAAGTACGACCAGGACCTCGTGTTCGGCCACGGCGACGTGTTCTCCGCGTTCGCGACGGTCGACCTGCTCGAGAACGGCTTCCCGGGCGGTGGCCCGCGCTACACCGGGGCGATCCACTTCGACTACAAGCCCTCGCGCACCGAGGACTTCGACGGCGTGTGGGAGTCGGCCCGCGCGAACATGCGCACCTACCTCATCCTCAAGGAGCGTGCGCAGGCCTTCCGCGCCGACCCCGAGGTCAAGGAGGCCATGGAGGAGGCCGGTGTCTTCTCGCTCAGCGAGCCGACCCTGAACGAGGGTGAGTCGCTCGCCGACTTCCTCGCCGACCGCAGCGCCTTCGAGGACTTCGACGTCGAGGCCGAGGCGAAGAAGGGTTACGGCTTCGTGCGGCTCAACCAGCTCGCTCTCGAGCACGCGCTCGGCGCGAGGGGCTGAGCATCATGGCACTCGTCGCGGGGGTCGACTCCTCCACGCAGTCGTGCAAGGTCGTGGTCCGGGACGCAAGGACCGGCGAGCTCGTCCGTTCGGGTCGTGCCTCGCACCCCGACGGCACCGCCGTGCACCCGGACCACTGGTGGACGGCCTTGGCCGCCGCGGTCAAGGACGCCGGAGGTCTCGACGACGTCTCCGCCCTGTCCGTGGGTGGCCAGCAGCACGGCATGGTGGTGCTCGACCCCCGCGGCGAGGTGATCCGTGAGGCGCTGCTGTGGAACGACACCCGCAGCGCCGGCGCCGCCGAGGACCTCATCCGCGAGCTCGGCGACGGCGACCGCGAGGCGGGCGCCAAGGCGTGGGCCGAGGCGTGCGGCTCGGTGCTCGTCGCCTCGCTCACGATCACGAAGCTGCGCTGGCTGCGTGACGCCGAGCCCGAGAACGCGGCCCGGGTCGCTGGCGTCGCCCTCCCGCACGACTGGCTCACGTGGCGCCTCGCGGGCGCGCAGGGTCTCGACACGCTCGTGACCGACCGCTCGGACGCCTCGGGCACGGGCTACTGGTCCCCGAGCACCGAGGACTACCGTCGCGACCTGCTCGAGCTCGCGCTCGGGCGGGGCGACGTCGCGCTCCCCCGCGTCGTGCCGCCCGCCGAGAGCGCGGGCACGACGGCGGGCGGGCTCATCGAGGGCGTGCCCGCGGGCATCGTGCTCGGTCCCGGCGCGGGCGACAACGCCGCCGCGGCGCTCGGCATGGGCATGCGCCCGGGTGACGTCGCGCTGTCCATCGGCACCTCGGGCGTCGTCTCGGCGGTCACGCCGCGACCCACCGCGGACGCCTCGGGGCTCGTCAACGGCTTCGCGGACGCGACCGGGCAGTTCCTCGCGCTCGGGGTCACGCTCAACGCCTCGCGCATCCTCGACGCCGCGTGCCGCCTGCTCGGGGTCGACCACGAAGAGCTCTCCCGGCTCGCCCTGGCCGCGCCACCGGGGGCGGACGGGCTAGCGCTCGTGCCGTTCTTCGAGGGCGAGCGCACCCCCAACCGCCCCGACGCGACGGCCGCGCTGCACGGCATGACGCTCGCGACGACGACGCCCGAGCATCTCGCCCGGGCCGCCGTCGAGGGGCTGCTGTGCTCGCTCGCGGACGGTCTCGACGCGCTGCGCGAGCACGGCATCACCGCCGAGCGGATCTTCCTCATCGGCGGTGGGGCGCAGTCCGAGGCGGTGCGCCGGATCGCCCCCGCGATCCTCGGCACCGAGGTGCTCGTCCCCCCGACGGGCGAGTACGTCGCCGACGGCGCCGCGCGGCAGGCCGCGTGGGTCCTCTCGGGGGCCGCCGAGCCACCGGACTGGGGCCGCGAGGGCACCGAGACGTTCAGCGCCGAGCCCACGCCGCACGTGCGCGAGCGGTACGCCGAGGTGCGCGAGATGCACGCTCGACGCCTCGGCCAGGGATAACCCTGAGAGTCGAAGGGCCGCGCACCCGTGAGGTGCGCGGCCCTTCGTCGTTCTCGAGCTGCTCGCTCAGTGCGCGGCCTCGTAGGCCTCGCGGATGCTCTGCGGGATGCGACCACGGTCGGAGACCTTGTGGCCGTTCGCGCGCGCCCACTGGCGGATCGCCTCGGCGTCCGAGGACGAGCGACGCGACGAGCGCGACCGGGTGGTCGCACCGCGGTTCGTCACCTTGCGGGCTGCCCCGACCCACTTGGCGAAGTCCTCACGCAGCTGGGCCGCGTGCTCGGCGCTGAGGTCGATCTCGTAGTTCACGCCGTCGAGCGCGAACGTGATGGACTCGTCGGCCGTCGAGCCGTCGATGTCGTCGATGAGAATGACCTGGATCTTCTGGGCCATCAATGTCCTCCGCGAATAAATGATGGAGGTCCGTGCGAACCACCGAATTCGCAGACTTTCACGGCATTCTTCCCGCGTCAAACCGAAAGGGGGTGCTAACCCTCCTCGGGAGTATTCTCCGCAGCCTTCCGCTCTTCCGCGTCGAGGCGCGCGACCGCGGCACGCTCGTTGCGATCAGCATTCACGAGCGCACGGATAGCAAGGAAGAACAAGAACCCGACCCCGAGGGAAGGGATGAGTGCGGCCAGCACCTCGCCCAACGTGCCCATGGGTCCCATCGTACGCCCGCCCGCACTCAGCCGAGCGGGCGCACGAAGGGGAACAGGATCGTCTCGCGGATCCCGAGCCCCGTGATCGCCCCGAGCAGCCGGTCGATCCCGAGCCCCAGGCCCCCGGCGGGCGGCATCGCGTACTCCATCGCGGTGAGGAAGTCCTCGTCGAGGCGCATCGCCTCGACGTCGCCGGCCGCGATGAGCGCCGCCTGGGCCTCGAAGCGCTCGCGCTGCACGACCGGGTCCACGAGCTCGGAGTAGGCGGTCGCGAGCTCGGTCCCCCGGATGTACAGGTCCCACTTCTCGACGACGCCCGGCTTGCTGCGGTGCGCCCGCGTGAGGGGGCTCGTGTCGAGGGGGAAGTCACGCACGAAGGTCGGCTCCCACAGGTGGTCGCCCACGTGGTGCTCCCACAGCTCCTCGACGAGCTTGCCGTGCGTCTGGCGGATCGGGTCGACGTCGTCGTCGAACTTCTCGACGAGGCGGAGCAGGTGCTCGACCGAGGTCTCGGGGGTGATCTCCTCGCCGATCTTCTCCGAGAGGGACTCGTACAGCGACAGCGTCGTCCACTCCCCGCCGAGGTCGTACTCGGTCCCGTCGGCGAGGGTCACGAGCGTCGACCCGGTGCCCTCGAGGGCTGCCGCCTGGATGAGCTCGCGGGTGAGCGTGGCCATCGTGTCGTAGTCACCGTAGGCCTCGTACGCCTCGAGGCTCGTGAACTCCGGGGAATGCGTCGAGTCGACGCCCTCGTTGCGGAAGTTCCGGGAGATCTCGAAGACCCGTTCGATCCCGCCGACGACGGCGCGCTTGAGGAACAGCTCGGGGGCGATCCGCAGGAACACCTCCATGTCGAAGGCGTTGAGGTGGGTCGTGAAGGGCCGCGCGGTCGCGCCACCGTAGAGGGCCTGCAGGACGGGCGTCTCGACCTCGACGTAGTCGCGCCCGTGCAGGTAGTCGCGCACCGCGCGCAGCACCCTCGCGCGCAGCCGGGCGACGTCGCGCGCCTCGGGACGCACGATGAGGTCGACGTAGCGCTGACGCACGCGCGCCTCCTCCGACAGGTCCTTGTGCAGGACCGGGAGAGGACGCAGCGCCTTCGAGGCGATCTGCCACTCCTCGGCGAAGATGCTCAGCTCCCCGCGGCGCGAGCGGATGACCCGCCCGCGCGCGAACAGGTGGTCACCAAGGTCGACGTCGTGCTTGAAGTGCTCGAGGGACTCCGCCCCAACCTCGCCCTCGCTCAGCATGACCTGGAGGCGCTCGCCCGCACCGTCCTGGAGGGTCGCGAAGCACAGCCGGCCGGTGTTGCGCTGGAACACGACCCGCCCCGCGACGCCGACGACGTCCTGGGTCTCCTCGCCCGCCTCGAGCGCACCTTCGTACTGCTCGCGGACCTCGGCGATCGTCGTCGTGACGGGAACACCCACGGGATAGGGCTCGACGCCGCGCGCGAGCATCTGCTCGCGCTTCGCCCGCCGGATGCGCTGCTGCTCGGACAGGCCGTCAGCGGTCTCGTCGGGCTCGGTCTCGGGAGTCTCAGGCTGGGTCACCGCGCCATCGTACCGAGGGCGCCGCGGGGCCCGGCCCGCCGGCTCAGCGGCGCTCGACGAGGTCGAGCGCGAGGTCGAGGATCGGCGAGGAGTGCGTGAGCGCGCCGACCGAGAGGTAGTCGACCCCCGTGAGCGCGATCGCCCGGGCCCGCTCGAGCGTCACGTTGCCGGTCGCCTCGAGCTCGACGTGCGGGGCGCGCTCGCGCACCTCGGTCACGACCTGCTCGAGCTCGGCGGGCGTCATGTTGTCCAGCAGCAGGAAGTCGGCGCCCGCCTCGACGGCCTCGACGGCCTGGTCGAAGGTGTCGGCCTCGACCTGGATCGCGACGTCGGGGAAGCGCGAGCGCACCGCCTCGATCGCGGCCGTGACCGAGCCTGCGGCGACGACGTGGTTGTCCTTGACCATCGCGACGTCGAACAGCCCCATGCGCTTGTTGGTGCCCCCGCCCGCGCGCACCGCGTGCTTGTCGAGCTCGCGCAGGCCGGGCGTCGTCTTGCGGGTGTCGAGCACCTTCGCGTCCGTCCCGACGAGCAGGTCCGCGAAGCGGCGCGTGTGGGTCGCGACGCCCGAGGCGCGGCACACGAGGTTGAGCAGGGTGCGCTCGGCGACGAGCAGGACCTGGACGGGCCCGTCGAGCACCGCGAGGACGTCGCCCGGGGCGACCCGGTCGCCGTCGTCGGCGAGCCGCTCGAGGCCCGGTGCGGCGACGCCGAGCCGCTCGGCGGTCTGGGCGAGCACCTCGGGGACGACGTCGAGGCCCGCGACGACGCCCGGGGCGCGCGCGACGAGGTGGGCGACCCCGAGGGCCTCGGGCGGCACGGTCGCCTGGGTCGTCACGTCGCGGCCCGGCGCGGGGCCGAGGTCCTCGTCGAGCGCGGTGCGCACGGTGCGCTCGAGCCAGACGGGGTCGAGGGGGCGCAGGGGTTCGGTCATCGTGCAGGCTCCCGGTGCGTGGGCAGAGGGACGTCGGTGCGGACGAGCGCGCCCGCGGGGTCGAGGTGGTGCTCGATGCGGTGCCGCCACTGCTCGGACGGGGCGGGGAAGTCGGTGCGCAGGTGGCCGCCGCGACTCTCCTCGCGCGCGAGCGCGGCCGCGGTGAGCACGGTCGCGACCTGGTGCACGTTCGTGGTCTCCCACTCGGCGGCCTGCGGCTCGGCGAGGATGCGCGGGCTCTCGTGCGCGTCGGTCGGGACGCCCGCGAGCCCGACGGCCGCAGCACTCAGGCCTGCCGCGTCGCGCACGGGACCCGGCCCGGCCGAGGCGAGGTGCTGGATGCGCGAGCGCGCGGCCGCCGCGACGAGACCCGCGGGTCCGGGCCGCTCGACCGGCTCGCGTGCCTCGAGCTCGCCCGCCGTGACCCGCCCCGCGACCGCGTGCGCCGCCCGGTGCCCGAACACGAGCCCTTCGAGCAGGGAGTTCGAGGCGAGGCGGTTCGCACCGTGCACGCCCGTGCACGCGACCTCCCCGACCGCGTACAGCCCCTCGAGGCTCGAGCGTCCGTCGAGGTCGGTCACGACGCCGCCCGAGTGGTAGTGCTGCGCGGGAGCGACCGGGACGAGGTCCGTGGTCAGGTCGATCCCGTGCTCGAGGAGCCGCTCGTGGATCGTCGGGAAGCGCCCTCGCAGGAAGTCGTCGCCGAGGTGGCGCGCGTCGAGCCACACGTGGTCCGAACCGGTCTCGCGGGCACGCGCGACGATCGCCTGGGCGACGACGTCGCGCGGGGCGAGCTCGGCGAGCGGGTGCACCTCGGGCATGAAACGCTCGCCCTCGGTGTCGAGCAGGACCGCACCCTCGCCACGCACGGCCTCCGAGACGAGCGTGAGCTGACCGCGCACGCCCTCGCCGAGCCACAGCACGGTCGGGTGGAACTGGACGAACTCCATGTCCCCCACGCGCGCCCCCGCGCGCAGCGCCGCCGCGATCCCGTCCCCGGTCGCGACGGCGGGGTTGGTCGAGGAGCGGAACACCTGGCCGATCCCGCCCGTCGCGAGCACGACCGCGGGCGCGAGGACGGCCCCGACGCCGTCGCGCGTGCCCTCGCCGATCACGTGGAGCGTGACCCCGCACGCGGGGCCGGGGGCGCCGTCGGGCCCGGGCGCGGCGGTGAGCACGTCGATCACGAGGCCGTGCTCGATCACCTCGATGCCCGGGTCGGCGCGCACCGCCTCGATCTGCGCGACGAGCGCACGGGAGACCTCGGCCCCCGTCGCGTCTCCACCCGCGTGCACGATCCGGTCGGCGTGGTGCCCGCCCTCGCGGGTGAGGGCCACGGCGCCGTCGTCGGCGAGGTCGAAGCGTGCCCCGCGGTCCACGAGCTCGCGGACCCGCTCGGGCCCCTCGGTCACGAGCACCTCGACCGCGCGCGGGTCGCACAGCCCCGCACCCGCGGCGAGCGTGTCGGCGAGGTGTGCGGCCGGGGAGTCCTCGGGGGCGAGCGCCGCGGCGATCCCGCCCTGCGCCCACGGGGTCGAGCCCGAGGAGAGCGGCCCCTTGGTCACGAGCGCAACCTTGCGCACGCGCGTGCGCAGCTCGAGCGCG
>JAJUHG010000062.1 GCA_029267995.1 Micrococcales bacterium | reverse complement strand
CGTCGGCACGCAGCTCGTCGCATGGGGCACCGCGCGCGGGCGCCAGCTGCTCGCGGCCTCGGGCAAGGACGTCCCGGCGCGCGTGTCGCAGTACCTCGACGACAGGCAGGACCGTGCCGCGCAGCTGTTCCGCGCGGCGGGTTACACGCCCGTGCGCTACTACGCCGAGCTGCGTCGCCGACTCGACGGCACCGTCCCCTCCCCGGGCAGGCCTGGGCAGCTGCGCATCGAGCCGTGGCCCGACGACGACGAGGACGTGCGCCTCGCGCACAACGAGGCCTTCGCCGACCACTGGGGCTCGCAGCCGCGCTCGGTCGAGGACTGGCGCACGGGCAGGGCGATGTTCGCACCCGGGTGGAGCTTCGTCGCGCGCGAGGAGCGCACGGGACGCGTCGCGGGTTACGTCTGGGTCGAGAAGTACGAGCACGACTGGGAGGTCTCGGGGTACTCCTCGGGCTACGTCCACCTGCTCGGGACCGTACGGGCATGGCGCGGTCGGGGAGTCGCGAAGGCGCTCCTCGCCGCGACGATGGGTGCTCAGCGCGCGGACGGGATCGACTTCACCGAGCTCGGCGTCGACACCGCGAACCCCTCGGGTGCCTACGGCCTGTACGCCGCGCTCGGCTTCGAGGCCTTCCGATCCGAGACCATGCTCTCGATCGAGATCTGACTCAGCCGACCCTCCCGCACTCGTAGGCGAGGATCACCGCCTGGACGCGGTCGCGCAGGCCGAGCTTGGCGAGGATCCGGGTCACATACGTCTTCACGGTCGCCTCGCTCAGGAAGAGCGCCGCGCCGATCTCGGCGTTCGACAGCCCTCGGGCGATCGCGTCGAACACCTCGAGCTCGCGCTCGGTCAGCGGGCGCAGCACCTCGGGGACGCCCGCGGACGGCACGGGCCGCCGCACGAAGGAGTCCACGAGGCGCGCGGTGACCGAAGGCCCGAGCACGTGCTCTCCCGCGTGCACGCGCCGCACGGCGGCGACGAGGTCCTCGGGCGGTGTCGTCTTGAGCAGGAAGCCGCTCGCGCCCGCACGCAGCGCCTCGGAGACGTAGTCGTCGACGTCGTACATCGTGAGCATCACGACGCGTGCGCTCGGGACCGCCGCGGCGACCGCGCCGATGCCCGTGAGCCCGTCGCTGCCTGCCATCTGGACGTCCATGAGGACGACGTGCGCACGACGCTCGCGGGCGAGGCGGGCCGCCTGCGCGCCGTCGGCGGCCTCCGCGACGACGGTCATGTCGGGCGCCGACTCGAGGATCGCGCGCAGCCCCGCCCGGACCAGGTCCTGGTCGTCCGCGACGACGACGCGGATCACTCGGGGCCCCCACCGGCCGGGAGCAGAGCTTCGAGCACGAATCCGCCCGCGGGCCCGGGGCCCGCGGTGAGCCGGCCCTCGCACGCCGCGACCCGCTCGCGCAGCCCCTCGAGCCCGAAGCCCGTGCCGCGGCGCAGGGAAGTGCCTGGACCGTCGTCGCTCACCCGGACACGGTAGTCCGTTCCGCGGCGGTCCGCGACGAGTCTTACCGCCGCGCCCGGTGCGTGTCGCTGGGCGTTCGCGAGCCCCTCGTGCACGAGCCGGTAGGTCGTCGCGGTCAGGGCGGGGGAGGTCGGCAGCGCACCGATCTCGACCTCGAGCGACGTCCCGCCCGCTCGGGCCCGCTCGCACAACGCGACGAGTGCTGCTCGCAGCTCGCCAGGCTCGGCGTAGGCGCGCGCCGACTCGCCGAACTCGCCCGCGTCGAGCGTCGCGAGCATCTCGTCGACCTCGTGCAGCGCGTCGCGCGCGATGTCCTCGACGGTCCTGAGCGCGGCCCGGGCCTCGTCCTGGTCCTGCTCACGCAGCGCTGCCGCCGCGCCCGCGTGCAGGACCATCGCGCCTACCGCGTGGCTCGCGACGTCGTGCAGCTCACGGGCGAGCCTCAGGCGCTCGGCGCGCACGGCGCGGTCGACCGCCGCGGACATCTGCGACCGCAGCATGAGCTCGCGATGTCGAGCCGAGCGACGCAGGCGGTCCCGTTCGCCCCACGCACGCCCCGCAAGCACCGCCGCGGCGAAGACCACCAGGACGAAGCCCGTCCCACGGCCCCCGTAGGACAGGCTGAGCCACGTCCCGCTCGCGACGAGCACGCCGAGGCAGCCGATCGCGACGAGGTTCGGCCTGCTCGCGACCGCCCACGAGAGAGCGGCGTACGCGGCGGCGCCAGGCAGCAGCAGCTCGGGAACGCTTGGCGGTGCCGCGGACACCACGAGGCTTACGGCAGCGGCCACGAGGCAGGCGACCGGCACAGCGAGCCGTCGCCAGCGCGGGGGGACCGGTGGCGCAAGGTTCTCCGGGGGCACGAGGTCGTCCTCGCGCAGCAGGCCGAGGAGCGCCCGCAGCTCCTCGACGGCGGCGGCACCGCGTTCGTGCACTGCTCGCACGAGCGCGGGCTCGAGCTGCCCGCTCGCGGTCCGGGCCGTCGCACGCATCGAGACGATCGCGTTGCGCAGCGCGAACAGCGCGTCGTCGGCGAGCCGCGACCGTTCCTCGACGGCGCGCCTGGCCGCGGCCGCCTGGGGATCCTCGCCCTCGAGCTCCTCGGCGCGCGCAAGCGCCGCAAGCGCCTCGTGCGCGCGACGGCGCACGACGACCCCGAACACCCACGGAGTCGCGAAGAGCCCCGCGGTGATCGCGACCTTGTCGAGCGCGAGACCGCCGCGCGTGGCAGTCAGGAGCGCCGCGGTCGCAAGGACGAGCGGGTCGTGCCAGCCGCGCGGGCTGGCTCGACCGAGCCAGAACATCGCGAGCGCGAGCGGGACGAGGGTGTCGATGTTCCCCCACCCCGCGCCCGCGAGGAGGTTGACGCTCGCCCCTGCGAGGACGAGGGCGACCCCCGTGCGTGGGTGGCGAGGCACGAGGCCCACCCCGAGCAGGAAGAAGGGGATCGCGAGCAGGGTCGCGCGAGGCTCGTCCCAGCCGAGCACGATCGTCCACGCGGCGCACCCGACCGCGACGAGCCACGTCACCGTCCCGAGGCTAGCGGGTGGGCCGGGTCGGTCCAGCCCACCCGCGGGGGACCTCAGCGCACCTTGGCGGTGCGCGCGCTCCACACCGAGACCTTGGGGGCTCCGGACCGCTTGGCAGTCACCTTGACGCGCAACTTCTTGCCGCGGTCAGCACGGGTGACCTTGTACTTCGACTTGGTGGCGCCCTTGATCTTCTTCGAGCCGCGGTACCACTGGTAGGACACCTTGGGCTTGCCCTTCCAGCTGCCCTTGCTGACCTTGAGGGTCTTGCCGACCCGTGCGGCGGGCTTCTTCTTGATCTTGGGCTTCTTGGTGTTGTACGCCGCGACCGCGACCGCCTTGCTCGTCTTGGCGGCCTTGGTGTAGCCCGAGCGGGTCGCGGTGACGGTCACGGTGATCTTCTTGCCCGCGTCGGACTTCGTGAGCTTGTAGGTCGACTTCGTGGCCTTCTTGATCGCCTTGCCGTTGCGCTTCCACTGGTAGGTGATCTTGGACGGCGCGGGCTTGAACGAGCCCTTGGTGGCCTTGAGCTTCTTGCCGACCTTGGCCGTGCCCGAGATCTTGGGCGCCTTGGTCACCGTGATCTTCTTCGTCGACTTCGGCGGGGTGGGGGCCTTGTACGCCGCGGCGGACCACGAGGGCTCGGAGCCGCCCGGGACGGCGAGCCGCACGTCCGAGGTCGCGCAGCTCGTGAGGTTCGTCTTGACGTAGATGCCCTGCGACATCTGCCACGCGAGGGCCTTGTTGTCCGGGCCGATCGTCGGGTGGCCGAACTCGTCGTCCCCGCCGTCGAACGCGCACCGGATCTGGGGCGGGGCGGGGACAGAGGTGCGTGCGTTGCCCGTGACCTGGTACACGAGCATCGTCGGGTCGTTCGTCGGCCCGCGCATCGACACGAGGTGCGCACCGTCGCGCGAGAGCTCAGGCTCCCACTGCTCCTCGGAGTAGCACCAGTCCTCGCACCCGGGGAGCTGACCGCGCACGTCCTCGTCGTCGAACCACTTGACCGAGGTGTTCGAGGACATGTCACGCAGGTAGGTCGTGCCCCACGAGCGCATGATGACGCGGCTGTTCGTGATCCACTTCGCGTCCGATCGACTCATCTCCTGCTGACCGACCATGTTCCACCGGTTCGACGCCGAGAATCGCGTGCCGACCTCGACGCTGTAGCCGGGGCCGCGCCACGCCGTCTGCGTGAAGGCGACGTTCGCGCCGTTCGGCGAGACGTGCACGCCCGTCGTGCCCTGGATGCCGCCGTAGGGCTCGGGCAGGAGGGTGCCGACGTCGAACGTGCTCAGACGTGTGCCGTCGGTGCGCAGGCGGACGACGTCGGTCCCGCGCAGCACGGTGATGATGCCGTCGTCGGACATCGAAGGCGTCTTGTACCGGTTGGACTCGCTCGTCGCGTCCTTCGTCACCTGGACCTGTCCCGAGCCGTCGCCCCGGGACATCCAGACGTTGAAGTTCTTGATGAACACGAGGGTGCCGGGCGCCGCGGCCGCCGGCTGCACCGTCGCAGCTCTGGGCTCGAGGTGAGCCACGGTCACGGAGGCGGTGCTGCCCGCGGCAGCTGAGGGCACGAGCCCGGTCAGGGCGAGGGTGAGCGCCGCGAGGGTCGCACCGGCGCGAAAGGTTGTTCGAGGCACAAGGGTCTCCTGGAGGCCACGTGGGACAGGTTGTCCCACCTAGCCTGCTCACCCAGGACAATCCGGACGACCACCCCAAGTGGACCTTGATGTCAACTTTCGGATGATGCGCGGGCCTCAGCCGAGCGCGTGCACCGGGGCCGCGAGCGCGGTGCCCGAACCGTCCCGACGCGGGTCGATCTCGGGCAGGTCGATCGCCTGACCGCCCGAGCCCGTCGCACGAACCGGGGCGGGGCCGACCCACGCGAGAGCGAGCGTGTCCTCGCCCTTGAGGAAGCGGTGCGCGCGCACTCCGCCGGTCGCGCGTCCCTTGCCAGGGAACTGCGAGAACGGCGTGACCTTGCCCGAGCCGGCCTCGGTCCCCGGGAGCGCGGCCGAGGAGCCCGCGAGCGTCACGACGACGGCGCTCTCGCGTGCCGCGGCAGGCACGACCCCGAAGTGCACCGCGCGCGCCCCGCTAGCGAGCTTGATGCCCGCCATGCCCCCCGCGGCGCGGCCCTGCGGGCGCACGCTGCTCGCGGCGAAGTGCAGCAGCTGCGCGTCGCTCGAGACGAACACGAGCTCGTCGTCGTCCGCACTCGTCGCGGCCCCGACCACCTCGTCACCGTCCTTGAGCGCGATCACGTCCCAGACCTCGCCCTTCGCGGGGGCGTCACCGGGCACGACGCGCTTGACGACGCCGCCCGCGGTGCCGAGCGTGAGTGGAGGAGCATCCGCCTCGAGCGGCACGAGCGCGAGCACCCGTTCGCCCGCCTCGAGCGGCACGACCTCGCTCACCGGCACACCGCCCGAGAGCGAGGGGGCCGTCCCGCTCGGCGGGATCGCAGGCAGGTCGAGCACGCTCACGCGGTGCAGCCGGCCACGGTTCGTCACGGCGCCGACGAAGCCGCGGGCCGTCGTCGCGACGGGCGGTCGCAGCACGTCGTGCTTGCTGCGTGCCCCGCCCTCCTCGGGCGGGGCGGGTGGGTCCGCCTCGGCCGTGCGCGCGAGCAGCCCCGTCGCCGAGAGCAGGGCCCAGCACGGCGTGTCGGCGACCTCGAGGGGGGTCGCGGCCTGCTTCGCCGTCGTCGTCCCCCCGGCCGACTCGAGCAGGACCGTCCGACGCGGCGTGCCGTGCTCGCGCGCGGCGGCGTCCATCTCCTCGGCGACGACCGCGTGCAGCCGGGACTGGTCGGCGAGGATCTCCTCGAGCTCGGCGATCTCCGCCGCGAGGGCGTCGCGCTCGGCCTCGAGCTCGATCCGCGAGAACTTCGTCAGGCGCCGCAGCCGCAGCTCGAGGATGTAGCTCGCCTGCGCCTCGGACAGGTCGAACACGCCCATGAGGCGCGTGCGCGCGGCGTCCGCGTCGTCCGAGGAGCGGATCACCTGGATGACCTCGTCGATGTCGAGGATCGCGACGAGGAGACCCTCGACGAGGTGCAACCGCTCCTGGCGCCGCGCGAGCCGGAACGCGCTGCGCCGGCGCACGACGTCGACCCGGTGGTCGACCCACACCTGGAGCATCTCGCGCAGCCCGAGCGTGCGCGGCTCGCCGTCGACGAGCGCGACCGCGTTGATCGAGAACGACTCCTCGAGCGGGGTGAGGCGGTAGAGCTGCTCGAGCACCGCCTCGGGGGAGAAGCCCGACTTGACCTCGATCACGAGACGCAGCCCGTGGTGGCGGTCGGTGAGGTCGGTCGCCGCCGAGATCCCCTGGATCTTCTTGGCCGCGACCCCGTCCTTGATCTTCTCGAGGACCTTCTCGGGACCCACGAGGTAGGGCAGCTCGGTCACGACGATCGCCTTGCGCCGCGCCGTGACGTTCTCGATCCGGGCCGTCGCGCGCGTGCGGAACGCGCCGCGGCCCGTCGCGTAGGCCTCGCGGACCCCGTCGAGGCCCACGATCTTGCCGCCCGTGGGCAGGTCGGGCCCGGGCACGAAGCGCATGAGGTCCTCGAGGCTCGCGTCGGGGTGCGCGAGCAGGTGCCGGGCCGCGGCGACGACCTCGACGAGGTTGTGCGGCGCCATGTTGGTGGCCATGCCCACCGCGATGCCCGTCGCGCCGTTGACGAGCAGGTTCGGGATCGCTGCGGGGAGCACCTCGGGCTGGGTGAGCTTGTTGTCGTAGTTCGGGACGAAGTCGACGACGTCCTCGTCGAGGTCGGCCGTCATCGCGGTCGCGGCCGGGGCGAGGCGTGCCTCGGTGTAGCGCGGCGCGGCGGGGCCGTCGTCGGGCGAGCCGAAGTTGCCGTGGCCGTCGACGAGCGGCAGGCGCAGCGAGAACGGCTGGGCGAGGCGCACCATCGCGTCGTAGATCGCCGCGTCGCCGTGCGGGTGGAGCTTGCCCATGACCTCGCCGACGACGCGCGCGGACTTGACGTACGCACGGTCGGGGCGCAGGCCCATGTCGGCCATCTGGAACAGGATGCGGCGCTGGACGGGCTTGAGGCCGTCGCGCGCGTCGGGCAGGGCTCGGGCGTAGATGACGGAGTAGGCGTACTCGAGGAACGAGCCCTCCATCTCCGCCTGGACGTCGATGTCGACGATCTTCTCGTCGACGTCCTCGGGCGGGGTCGGGTCGGTCGTGCGGCGCGCCATACGGTCGGTGCTCCTCGGTCGGGTCTCGTGCTGACCCATTGTCGCCGCTCACGATGGGCCTTTCGTGCCCGACACGACGGCACGCGCCGCCTAGCCTGGTGACATGGCGCACGAGCCGGGGTACCCGGCCCACTGGGAGGCCGACGTCGTGCTGCGCGACGGCGTCCCGGCGCACCTGCGCCCGATCGGCCCGCCCGACGCCGAGGCGCTCCAGGAGTTCCACACGGGGCAGTCCGAGCGCTCGGTCTACCTGCGGTTCTTCGCGCCCATGGCGCGTCTGTCGGAGGCGGACCTCGTGCGCTTCACGCACGTCGACCATCGCGACCGGGTCGCGCTCGTCGTCGTCGTGCCGCGCGACGGGCGCGAGCAGATCATCGCGGTGGGCCGCTTCGACCGGGTGAGCCCGACGACGGCCGAGGTCGCCTTCACGGTCGCGGACGCCCACCAGGGACGCGGTCTGGGCTCGGTCCTGCTCGAGCACCTCGCCGCGATCGCGCGCGAGCTGGGCCTCGAGGAGTTCACGGCCGAGGTCCTCCCGCAGAACGGGGCGATGCTCGCGGTGTTCCGCGAGGCCGGGTACGAGGTCACCCAAGAGCTCGACGACGGCCTCGTCACGGTGCGCGTCGACCTCGACCCGGGGGAGCGTTCGCGTGAGGTCATGGCGGACCGCGAGCACCGCGCCGAGGCGCGCTCGATGCGCGCGCTGTGGGAGGCGCGCCGCGTGCTCGTGGTCGGACCGGGGGTGCCCGAGGGCCTCGACGCACGGCGGGCGCGCGCGGTCCTCGCGGCCCAGCTCGCGGCGCCCGGGACGGGGCCCGAGGTCACCGTGCTCGGTGTCGCGGGCGAGCTGGGAGAGGACGTACGGCTGCGCACCGCGGCAACGATCGACGACGTCGCAGGCCCGGTGGATCTCGCGGTCGTCGCCCTGCCCGGGCCCGGGGTGCTCTCTGCGGTTCCGAGCCTCGCGCGCCTCGGGGTGCGCACGCTCGTCGTGCTCTCGGCGGGCTTCGCGGAGGAGGGGCCCGAGGGGCTCGAGCGCCAGCGCGAGCTGCTGCGTACCGCGCATCGGGCCGGGATGCGCGTGATCGGACCCGAGTCCTTCGGCGTCGCTCGCCCCGGCGAGGAGGCGCCCCTGTCGCTCACGCTCGCCGCGCGCAGCCCTCTGCCGGGCGGGGTCGGGCTGTTCTGCCAGTCGGCCGCGGTCGCGGCGCGCCTGCTCGACGACGCGACCGCGCGGGGGATCGGCGTCTCGCAGTTCCTGTCCGCGGGGAACCGGGCCGACGTCTCGGGCAACGACGTCATGCAGTTCTGGGCCGACGACCCCACGACGGCGGTCGCGGCGCTGAGCCTCGAGTCGATCGGCAACCCGCGCAAGTTCGTGCGCGTGGCCCGACGGCTCGCGCGCGTCAAGCCCGTCGTCGTGACGACCGCGGGTCGCTCGGGGCAGGTCGTCCCGCCCGGTCACGCGGTGCGCGTGACCTCGGCCCCGCGCCGTCTGCTCGAGGAGATGCTGCGCCAGTCCGGCGTGCTGCGCGTCGCCTCGACCGCCGAGCTGCTCGACGTGGCCCAGCTCCTCGCGACCCAGCCCGTCCCACGGGGGCGCCGGGTGGGCGTCGTCGCGAGCTCGCACTCCCTCGCGGCGCTCGTCGTCGAGAACGCCGCGGCCGCGGGGCTCGTCGTGACCCGTCCCGCGGTCGTGCTCGCCGAGGACGCGCCCGCAGAGCGCGTCCGCGCGACGCTCACCGAGGCGTGCGCGTGGCCCGAGGTCGACGCGCTCGTTGTCGCGCACGTGCCGACGGTCCCCGCAGCGCACGGACCCGACGTCGCGGGCGCGCTCGCACGTGCCGCGAGCCTCGCGGACCTTACGGTCGTCGCGTGCGTCCACCCTCTCGTGGGAGTGTGCAGCGAGCTCACCGCACGCGCGGCCGACGGCGCTGAGCGCACGGTCCCCGCGTACCGCTCCCCGAGCGACGCGGTCGCCGCGCTCGGCCACGCGGCGCGTTACGCGACGTGGCTCGAGTCCGACGACGGCGCGTGGGTGCGCCCCACGGGGACCGACCTGGCACGTGCGGCGCGGCTCGTCGACACGCTCCTCGGGGACGCGACGGCCGCGGACGGCGCCGCGGGTCTCGAGCTGGACGATTCGGCGCTCGCCGAGCTGCTCGGGTCGGTCGGCCTGCCCGGGCCTCGGCCCGCTGGTGACGACGGCGTCGCGTGCGTCCTGCGCGCGAGCGAGGACCGGCTCTTCGGCCCGGTCGTGAGCTTCGGTGTCGCGGGCGACGCGAGCGAGCTCCTCGGTGACGTCGCGTACGGCATCGCTCCCTTGACGACCGGTGACGTGGCACGTCTCGTCCGCACCGTGCGCGCTGCGCCGCGCCTCTTTGGCTACCGCGGTTCGCCCCCGCTCGACGTCTCGGCGCTCGAGGACGTCGTCGGGCGGCTCGCGGTGCTCGCGGATGCGCTTCCCGAGCTGGCCCTGCTCGAGCTCGACGTCACGGTGCGCGAGCACGGTCTCGTGGTCACCCGGGCCCGCGCCCGCCTCGGCCCGCCCGACCGGCGCGACGGGCCCGCACGGGCCCTCCCGCCCACGTGATCCACAGGGCGTGCTTGGCGAACCGCGGATCTCTGGGAGGATTGCCGGGTGCGTGCAGCCAAGACCCCTCTCGCCGCCGACCTGCGCCGCGCCGGCTACTACCCGAGTCTCGTCGAGGACGTCGTCGACGTCGCGCTCGGGGGTGAACAGGTCGTCGCGCACCTCGTCCATCTCGAGACGACGTTCTTCGGCTCGGAGGTGCGCCGGCACCTCACGGCCCTCGCGCTCACCGCGACCCGGCTCGTCGTGACGCATGTCGACGACCAGCCCGCGGACGGTGAGCACCCGAGCGCGACGGCTCTCGCGACGAGCGAGGCGGTTCCGCTGTCCGCGGTGCGCTCGGTCGCCCTGACGCACGAGTTCGTCGCTCCCGAGCGACACCGCACGGGCAGCACGCCGACGGTGCTCGTGCTCGCGGTCGGGTGGGCCGGTGTGAGCCGTGTCGAGCTCGCCCCCGCACAGTGCGAGGACCCCGACTGCGACGCCGACCACGGCTACTCTGGCTCGCTCGCGACCGACGACCTCGTGCTGCGCATCAGCGGGGAGGCCGAGGGACCCGCGGCGGTCCAGGAGGCGGTCGAGTTCGCCCGGGTGCTCTCCGCGGCCACCGCCGCGGCAGCGACCCCGTGACGAACCTCGCCGAGCAGCTGCGCGGCGCGGGGCTGCACGTCCCCACCGAGGCGCGTGCCCACCTCGGTCTCGTCCTGCCTGCGGTCGCCGACGCGCTCGGTGCCGGGCGCGGCCCGCACGACGCCGCGGCGCGCAAGGTTCTCGGTCTCGAGCCGGCTGCGCGCGTCGTCGTCGTCCTCGTCGACGGCCTCGGGGCGCGCAACCTCTCCGAACGCTCGGGGCACGCCCCGTTCCTGCGCCGTCTGCTCGCCGCGGACGACGCGGGCCTCGTGTGCGGCTTCCCCTCGACGACAACGACCTCGCTCGGGTTGTTCGGCACGGGCCGGCCCGGGGGACGCACGGGGCTCGTGGGCTACGCGGTGCGCAACCCCGCGACGGGTGAGCTCGGCAACTTCGTGCGCTGGGAGGGCGTGCCCGCGCCCGAGGACTGGCAGCACGAACCCTCGTTGCTCGCGCACGTCGCGGGAGCCGGCGTTGCGGTCACGAGCATCGGGGCGGTGCGGTTCGCGGGGTCGGGGCTCACGCGCGCGGTCCTCGACGGGGGCCGCTACGTCGCGGTCGAGCCGCTCGCGGACCGGGTCGACGCGGCGCTCGCGGCGCTCCGGTCACCGGGCCTGGTGTACCTGTACTGGGGCGAGGTCGACCGGGTCGGCCACCAGCTCGGCGCACGCTCCGCCGAGTGGGGTGCCGCGCTCGAGGAGACTGACGCCGAGATCGCACGACTGGCGCGATCGGTGCCCGCGGGCACCGAGCTGATCGTGACCGCCGACCACGGGATGGTCGACGTCGACCCCGCCGCGCGCGTCGACCTTGCTCGGCACGAGGTGCTCGCGCGGGACGTCGAGGTGCTCGGCGGCGAGCCGCGCGCACCGCACGTCTACCTGCGCGCGGGGGTCGACCCGGTGTGGGCCCGCGACGCGTGGCGCGAGGTGCTCGGCACGGCGGGCGTCGTCGCGACCCGCGCGGAGGCCGTCGAGGCCGGATGGTTCGGCGAGGTGGCCCCGCACGTCAGACCCGCGATCGGCGACCTCGTCGTCGCGACGACGGGCCGTGCGACCATCGTCGACTCGGTGGGTGGCAAGCCCGGCCTGCTCACGATGGTCGGGGTGCACGGATCGCTCACGCCGGTCGAGGTCGAGCTGCCCTTCCTGCGCGTGAGTGCGTGATCACTGCTCGCGACGCGCCCCGAACACGATCTCGTCCCAGCTCGGCACGCTCGCCCGGCCCTTGCGCGTGCGCGGACGCGTCTTCTCCTCGGCCGGTGCGGCCTCGGCGGGCTCGTCCTGCCCGGCAGGCTCGGTCGCGGGCGCGGGCTGCGTCTCCTCGCTGGTCGGCTCTTCGAGAGCAGGCGGTTCGGGAGCGGGCTGCTCGGGGGAGGCAGCCGAAGGGAGCGTGAGGACCCGAGCATCGCGTGCCGAGCCCGGGTCGGAGTGTGCAGGGTGGGCGCCGAGCAGGCCGTCGTCGCCGAAGTCGAAGGCGTGCTGGGGCCCGAAACCCTCGAACTCCTCCTCGTCCGGGATCTCGATCTCCTGGCGCACCCCACGCTTGCTGCTGAGCTCGGCGAGGATCGTCGCGGTGACGTCCTCCTCGGGCTCGGGCTCAGGGCCCGGCTCGGGGAGCGGCTCACCGACGGGGCGCACGAGCGTCTCAGGACCTGCCTCGACGTCGAAGACGACGTCGCGCACGGGCGTGAGGTGGCGACGGGGGATGGGCTCGTCCGCGAGCTG
>JAJUHG010000061.1 GCA_029267995.1 Micrococcales bacterium | reverse complement strand
GACGAGGTCGACCGCGCGCAGGTCAAGGTCGTGGGCGTGCCGTTCGACGCGGGCGTGTCCTACCGGCCGGGCGCTCGGTTCGGCCCGCAGGCGATCCGCCTCCTCGTGCAGGCCCGCGCCGACGGCGCCCTCCACGGCGACCTCGCCACCCTCCGCACCATCGCCGCCGCCTCCTCCCCGACGCTCACCTACCACCCCACCCCCTGACCGCGACGTAGTGCCGGACGTGTCCAGGGAGGTCCGCCGCGGCACCATCTCGCGCGCTCGGCCCTACGTCGCGGGGGAAAAAAGAGGACATACCGCGCGCAAGGGCCGCCGATGTCGCGCGCCACCCTTCCCCAGGGCCGCAGCAGGTGGCTAGGTTCGTGGACCGTGACCATCACCTCGAGAGCCACCTGGACCGCTGCCGTCATCGCCATGCTGCTCGCCCTCGTGCCGTCAGGCGCGGCTGTGGCAGTGCCGTCCGTCGCATCCTCCGGTGGCGAGACGTGGTCCGCCACCGCGGTCGCGCCGGCCGTGCGCGCCGCGCTCGGTGCCCCGGTCACGGGAGGCAAGAAGGGCGTGGCGATCACGCGGCTGCCCAAGCAGGGCAAGTCGACCGGCGAGTATGTGGAGCCCGGTGCCGTGGCGGTCGACGCGAAGGGGCGCGTGGTGGTGGCGGCGAGCGACTGGAACTACCTGGTCGTGCTCCGCTACCGGGCGAACGGCAAGCTGGACAAGTCGTTCGGCACCAAGGGGATCGTGCGGCTGCGGCTGGGCAAGTCCGACGTCGCCGCCAACGATGTCACCTTCGACCGCAAGGGCCGCGTCGTGGTCGCGGCGACCTCGAACGCGTACGCCCACAACCCGAAGGCGCGCGTCGTGCGGTTCACGGCCAAGGGCAAGGTCGACAAGAAGTTCGCGAAGAAGGGCGTGTTCACGAAGAAGAACGCCAAGGCGGGCGGGCTGGCCGTGGACACCAAGGGCCGCATCGTGCTCGCCGGCCGGTCGACGAAGCCGAGCGGTGCCTGGATCACCCGGCTCACGGCGAAGGGGAAGGTGCAGAAGTCCTTCGGCATGAAGGGCACCGTGCGCTTCAACAAGTACGGCGCGGAGGAGAACTCCCGGGTCGGGACCGGTGCCACCGACGTGCTCCTCGACGAGCAAGGTCGCATCGTGGTCCACCTCGGGGTGTTCCTCGGCATCGCGCGCGGCAACGAGTACGGGCTGGCGCGGCTCACCCCCACCGGCGCCTTCGACACGAGCTTCTACGGCGGGGGCTGGCACACCTCGCGCTACGTCTCGCCCGAGGGTTCGCACGTCAACGTGAGCGCCGCGGGCCTGGCGCGGTCGCGCGACGGTGGTTTCGTCGCCGCGGGTGGTGCCGACGGCGGCTTCGCACTCTACGCCTACGGCCCGGACGGCACGCCCGAGGGCCAGGTCGCCGCGACCAAGGTCTCCAAGAAGCTCGACGAGCGCGCGGTGGCGGTCGCGGTCGATCACCAGGGACGCATCATCAGCGCTGGATCGGCGACGCAGCGGCTCGGCATCACGCGGCACACCAGGACTTTCGGCGCGGACACGAAGTTCAACGCTCGAGGGATCGTCCACCGCAAGGTGCCCGGGTTCAGCGAGGTGCGCGTGAGCGACGTGACCACGGACGCGAAGGGCAGGGTGGTCGTGACCGCGATCGGGTACCCGAAGAAGTCCTCGACCAAGCGAGCGATCCTCGTGTTCCGATACACGGCCAAGGGCAAGCCGCACGCGGCCTGGGGGCGCTGATCTCCCTGACGTGACCGGCCGGGGAGCGCCGACCGTCCTCAGGGTGCCACCCTGGGGACGGTGAGGGAACAGGCGGCGCTCGGGCTGCTCGCCGTCGGCGTCGCGGCTCTCACCCGGTGCGTGCCCATCATGGCGCCCGCCGTGGCGCTGGTGTAGCCACTACGATCGGCGGGACGGGGCACCGGGGCCTCGCGGGGACGGAGTCGTATGGACGCGCATCGGACCGGGGCGGGAGACGCCGTCGGCCCCGTCGACTCCTCGCGGGTGCCGCGCTTCGCCGGGGCGGCGACCTTCGCCCGGCTGCCGCGCCTCGACGAGGTCGCAGCCGCGCAGATCAAGATCGTGGGCGTCCCCTTCGACGCCGGGGTGTCCTACCGGCCCGGCGCGCGCTTCGGCGTCTACCGCGACGTCCTGGGCATGCCCGTCGAGGAGGCCTACGAGGGGGACGGCGACGCGCGCGTCGCGATCCTCGACGCGGGGCGCGCGACCCTCGAGATCGCCAACCGGGCCCAGGTCGAGATGATCGACCGCGTCGAGACCGACGGCGCGACGAGCCCCCGCCTGCGCGTCGCCCTCGAGGTCGAGGACGCCGACGGCGTCACCGAGCGCCTCGTCGCGGGCGGGGCCGAGCTCGTCGCGAGCCCGCGCGAGACGCCGTGGCGTTCGCTCAACTCCCGGCTCGAAGCCCCGGGAGACCTGCAGATCACCGTGTTCGCCGAGCTCGACAAGGGCTGACCCGGCCGCGGGCAGGGGAGGGACCGCTCAGGGCGCCGGTGACGCGCCGTCGTCGGCGGGCTCCTCAGGCGAGGGCACGGCCGAGGGTGCGTCTCCGGGCAAGGAGGCGGGGGCGCCGTCGTCGGCGGCGGTGCGCTGGGTGGCCTCGGCCGCGAGGTCGACGTTGCGCGAGAGGCGCACGACGCCCACGAGCAGCAGCGGCACCCCCACGAGCAGGCAGATGCCACCCCACGTGGTCGAGCTCGTGTAGGCGGGGTCGAACTCGTCGAGGCTGTCCGCGTGGCGCAGGAGCAGCAGGCCCACGGGAGTGAGCAGCAGCCCCGAGACGAGCGTGAGCGTCGAGCGCTTGACCGGCTGCGTCATGAGAACCCCCTGTGGCTGTCGACCGGGTGCCCAGTATGGCAGCGGGCCCCTCGCGGCACGGGATGTTTCTCACAGGCGACGGGCGGCCCGCGTGCGCAGAAAGAATCCGGAGCGGCCCCCTCGTGCACACGAGGGGGAAACAGGCCGTCCCTAGCGTCGAGGCTCGCCGCTCATCGGCGCGCTGCTGTTCCCCGTGGGCTTCTGCATGCTCTACCTGCTCGGCTACGACCTGCTCACCGGGGTGTTCGTGCTCGGTCCGCTCGCGTGGCTCGACAAGCGGCCGGGGGTCACGGCGCGCGGCGTGCTGCGCAACTGGGGTCTCGTGTTCGTCGGCAACTTCGCGGGGGCCTTCACCGTCGCGGTCATGATGGCGATCGTCTTCACCTACGGCTTCTCGGTCGAGCCCAACGAGGTGGGCCAGGTCATCAAGGAGATCGGCCACGGGCGCACCGTCGGCTACGCCGAGCACGGTGCGGCGGGGATGCTCACGCTGTTCGTGCGCGGGGTGCTGTGCAACTGGATGGTCTCGACGGGCGTCGTCGGCGCGATGATCGCCAAGGACGTGGTCGGCAAGATCATCGCGATGTGGATGCCCATCATGTTGTTCTTCGCGATGGCCTTCGAGCACTCCGTGGTCAACATGTTCCTGTTCCCCTCCGGCCTGCTGCTCGGCGCCGACTCCACGGTCATGGACTACCTGATCTGGAACGAGATCCCCACCGTGGTGGGCAACCTCGTGGGCGGGCTCGCGTTCACGGGACTGGTCATCTACTACACGCACGGCCGCACCGCCGCGAAGCGAGTCCCCGCCGCGCTGCGCACCGCCGACCCGGCACCCGAGCTCGCCGACGCCGCAAACGAGCTCGCCGACGCCTGACCCCCGCCCCTCTCGTCCCCACCCCGCGCCGCCCCGCCCCCCGTCCCCACTGCCCTCCCGTCCCCACTGCCTCACCACCGCTCCTGCCCGCACCACCGCTACTGCCCTCACCACCGCTGCTGCCCTCACCACCCCGCCGAGGTCGGCAGTGGGCACCCAGGTCGGCACGCACACCTGCCGACCTGGGTGCCAGGTGCCGACCTCAGCGGAGGTGTTGCGGGTCAGGGCGGCCGAGGTATGGCGGGGCTGGGGCGGTGGAGGCGTGGCAGGGCTGGGTCGGCCGAGGTGTGGCGGGGCTGGGTCGGCGGGGCAGTTTCTCCCGTGGCTGCCAGGGGAGACGGCCCGTGCCTGGGCTCGTGTCAGACCATCTCGCCGAGCTGTCCCGTGAGGCGGCCGTGCAGGCTCGCGGTCGCCTCGTTCATCCCCTCGAAGGTCACGGTCTTGCCGCGCTGGGCGTACTTGGTCTCGATCGCGTCGAGCGCGGCGACGGTCGAGGCGTCCCACACATGCGAGGCGGACAGGTCGACGACGACGCGCTCGGGGTCACCCGGGTAGTCGAACTGGGTCGTGAGGTCGTTGCTCGAGGCGAACAGCAGCTCGCCGTCGACGCGGTAACGGGCCACGGGCCCCTCGGGTGTCTCGACGAGCTCGCGCGTCACGGTCGCGAAGTGCGCGACCCGGCGCACGAACAGCACCGCCGCGACCACGACGCCGGCGACCACCCCGATCGCGAGGTTCTGCGTCGCGACCACGACCGCGACCGTCGCGAGCATCACGAAGGTCTCCGACTTGGGCATGCGGCGCAGCGTCGCGGGCCGGATCGAGTGCCAGTCGAAGGTCGCGACCGAGACCATGATCATGACCGCGACGAGCGCAGCCATCGGGATGATCGCGACGAGGTCGGTGAGCCCCACGACCAGCACGAGCAGGAACACCCCCGCGACGAAGGTCGAGATGCGCGTGCGCGCGCCGGAGGCCTTGACGTTGATCATCGTCTGGCCGATCATCGCGCACCCGCCCATGCCGCCGAACAGCCCCGAGAGGATGTTCGCGACGCCCTGGCCCCACGCCTCGCGGGTCTTGCGCGAGCGGGTGTCGGTGATGTCGTCGACGAGCTTGGCCGTCATGAGCGACTCCATGAGCCCGACGAGCGCCATCGCGAGCGCGTACGGCGCGAGCAGCGTGAACGTCTCCCACGTGAGCGGCACGTCGGGGACGAACAGCTCGGGCAGCGAACGGGGGAGCTCGCCCTCGTCGCCGACCGTGGGCACCTGGAGCGCGAAGACGACCACGACGGCGGTCACGAGCACGATCGACACGAGCGGGGCGGGCACCGCCTTGGTCACCCTGGGCCACAGGACCATGACGAGCAGCCCGCCGCCCACGAGCGCGTAGACGACCCACGGCACGTCGACCAGGTGGGGCAGCTGGGCCATGAAGATGAGCACCGCGAGGGAGTTGACGAAGCCGACCATGACGCTGCGCGGGATGAACCGCATGAGCCGGGCGACCCCGAGCCACGCGAGCACGACCTGGAACACCCCGCCGAGGATCACGGTCGCGATGAGGTGGTCGAGCCCGTGCTCGCGCATGACGGGTGCGATGACGACCGCGACGGCGGCGGTCGCGGCGGTGATCATCGCGGGGCGGCCGCCCACGAAGGCGATCGCGACGGCCATGACGAAGGACGAGAACAGCCCGACCCGCGGGTCGACGCCCGCGATGATCGAGAACGAGATCGCCTCGGGGATGAGGGCGAGCGCGACGACGAGTCCCGCGAGCACCTCGCGCACGAGCAGGCGTGGGGTGCGCAGGGCGGTGAGCACGCTCGGCTCGGTGCGCGCCTCGGGCAGGGCAGCAGAGGACAAGGACATCGCTCCAGGGTGGAAGGGGTGTGCGGGCCGACGACGGCGCACCGCAGCCCCGTGAGGATATCCCGCCCCGCCCGTCGCGCCACCTCGGCACTGTGCCGTCAACCCCCGCGCCGTCAACCCGCGAGCTCGGCACTGTCCCACCACCCCGCGCGCGGCCAACTCGTGAGCTCGGCACTTTGCCGTGAACTCGGCAGGGGGAAGTGCCGAGTCGGCGGCGAAGTGCCGAGCTGTTGGCGGGGTGGGTGGGAGTTGGCCCTGGCACACTGCGGAAGGTGAGACACGATCGGCCCGCCGACGGCGCGTCGCGCGAGCCCGCTGACGGCGCCTCGTACGGGCAGGCCGAGGGCGGCGCGCCGCGCGGACCAGTCGACTCCTCGCGCGTCCCGCGCTTCGCAGGCCCCGCGACGTTCGCACGGCTGCCCCGCCTCGACGAGGTCGACCGCGCGCAGGTCAAGGTCGTGGGCGTGCCGTTCGACGCGGGCGTGTCCTACCGGCCGGGCGCTCGGTTCGGCCCGCAGGCGATCCGCGAGGCCTCCCGCCTCTTGCGTCCCTACCACCCCGGGCTCGACGCCGAGCCGTTCGCCCGGGCCCAGGTGGTCGACGCGGGCGACCTCGTCGCGAACCCCTTCGACACCGCCGAGGCGATCGCGGCCGTCGAACAGGGAGCGCTCGAGCTCACGGCGGACGGTGCGCGGCTCGTGACGCTCGGCGGGGACCACACGATCGCGCTGCCCCTCCTGCGTGCTGCGGTCTCCCGGGCCGGCCGCCCCGTCGCGCTCATCCACTTCGACGCCCACCTCGACACGTGGGACACCTACTTCGGCGCGGCGTTCACGCACGGCACCCCGTTCCGCCGGGCGAGCGAGGAAGGTCTGCTCGACCCCGAGGCGCTGTGTCACGTCGGGACGCGCGGCCCGTTGTACGCCCGGGGCGACCTCGACGACGACGCACGCTTCGGCTTCGAGATCGTCTCGAGCGCGGACGTCGCGCGCCGGGGGGTCGACGACGTCGTCGCCCGGCTCCGCGAGCGGGTGGGGGACCGGCCGTTGTACGTCTCGGTCGACATCGACGTGCTCGACCCGGCTCATGCGCCCGGGACGGGCACGCCCGAGGCTGGCGGCCTGACGAGCCGCGAGCTGCTCGAGATCCTGCGCGGGCTGCGCGGCCTGGACCTCGTGGGCGCGGACGTCGTCGAGGTCGCCCCCGCGTACGACCACGCGGAGATCACGGCCGTGGCCGCAGCGCACGTGGCCTACGACCTCGTGACCCTCCTGACCGAGCTCGTCTGACTCAGCTCGCGGCAGCGGTCCCGGGCGCGTCACCGAAGCCCGCGAGCGGAGCCGCCGGACCGCCCCGCAGGGCGGGCAGCAGGAGCGAGAGGGCCCGCCTGGCGACGAGCGGTGCCTCCTTGCGGTCGAGGTTGCCGAGCGCCCCCTCGATCATCGCGATCACGAGCAGGAGGTCCTCGACGGTGATCGCCTCGGACAGCTCGCCCGCCTCCTGGCTCACGCGCAGCGGTCCCTCGAGCAGCAGGCGTGTGCGCGCGTTGAGCTCGGCGAGGCGCTCGCGACCGTTCGCGGCGCGCAGCAGGACGGGCTGGATCCCACGTGCCTCGCCCTGGAGCTCGGTGATCCGGGTGAGCAGCTCGAGGGCGACCTGCGGACTCTCGGCTCGCTCGGCGACGAAGGACTCGAGCTCGCCGAGATGCTCCTCGTACACCGCGGCCGCGAGGTCGATCCGGTCGCGGAAGTGCCGGTAGAGGGTCCCGCGGCCCACGTGCGCGCGTCGTGCGACGAGGTCGAGCGGCGCGTCGGGGCCCTCGTGGGCGAACACGTGCTCCGCGGCCGCGATGAGCGCCTTGCGGTTGCGGACGGCGTCGATGCGCTGGGACACGGGAGTTCCGCTCGCCTAGGGAAGTGCCAGGACCTTCATATCGTGACAAACCGGACATCGGTTTGTCCAGGGTCGCCTCAGGGTGTCGGGGTGCGTCCGTCGAGGCGCAGTCGCGGGATCGACCAGTGCACGACCGGCCCGACGAGCAGCGCGAACGCGACCGTGCCGACCCCGACGGTCCCGCCGAGCACCCAGCCGACGCCGAGCGCGGTCAGCTCGATCGCGACCCGCGCGACGCCCACGGGCACCCCGCGTGCCGCGAGCCCGGTCATGAGTCCGTCACGCGGACCTGGCCCGAGCCCGGCGCCGACGTAGAGACCGGTCGACCATCCGCACAGCGCGATCCCGCCCACGAGCATCGCGGCACGCAGCCCGAGGTGCTCGACCTCGGGGATCGCCCACAGCCCGACGTCGACCACGAGCCCGACCCCGATCGCGTTCGCGAGGGTCCCCACGCCGGGCCGTTGGCGCAGCGGGATCCAGCCGAGCATGACCACGAGCGAAAAGGCGATCACGACCGTCCCGAAGGTCAGGGGCGTGCGCTCGGCGACCCCCTGGTGCAGCACGTCCCACGGCGGCAGGCCGAGCTCGGCGCGCACCATGAGAGCGAGCGAGAGCCCGAACAGCACCAGTCCGAGCGCGAGCTGCGCGTAGCGGCGCGCGGGGTGCACGGGTCTGGGCATGGGGGTCACTGTGCCACGGGGCGCTCGCGGGGCCAGGTCTCGCGGCCGCGTGCACCGCGCCACACGCCTTGCCGATAGTTGAAGACTCAACTACAGTAGGGGCATGACCACCGACACCCTCGCCCCCGAGACCGCCATGGAGGCCGTCACGCTCTACGTGCGCGACCTCGACGCCATGACGGCTTACTACCGCGACGTCGTCTCGCTCGAGGTGCTCGACGTGCCCGCACCGATCGAGCAGCAGGGCGACACGCGCGCCGCGCACGTCACGCTCGGTCGCCGCGGCGTGCCGGTCGTGATCCTGCGCCACACCCCCGACCTGCCGCCCCCGAGCCGCGGCGAGGCCGGGCTGTTCCACACCGCGATCCTCTTCGACACCCAGGAGGCGCTCGCGGCGGCCGTCGCGAACATCGCGCGCAAGGCGCCGCACACCTTCGCCGGCAGCGCCGACCACCTCGTGTCGAAGGCCTTCTACTTCACCGACCCCGAGGGCAACGGCATCGAGCTGTACTGGGACCGTGCGCGCTCCCAGTGGCGCCACGAGGGCGGCCACGTCGTCATGGACACCTTGCGCCTCGACCCCAACGCCTTCCTCACCGAGCACCTCACCGAGGCCGCGCTCGAGAACCCGGTCGCGGCAGGCCAGACCACCGTGGGCCACGTGCACCTGCAGGTCGGCGACATCCCCACGGCCAAGAAGTTCTACGTCGACGCGCTCGGCTTCGAGGTCATGGCGACCTTCCACGGCGCGCTGTTCGTCGCGGCGGGCGGTTACCACCACCACATGGCGATGAACGTCTGGAACTCCGCGGGCGCCGGTCCGCGCGCGGCCACGATCGGTCTCGGCGAGGTCGGCATCCAGGTCCCGTCCGCCGACGACGTCGCGGCCCTGCGCTCGCGCCTCGACTTCCACGGCGTCGCGCAGCGTGACGACGGGCAGACCCTCGCCTTCGAGGACCCGTGGCGCAACCTCGTGCGGGTGACCGTCTCCGCCTGAGCGTCACCTCGACCCGGTAGCGTGCCGCAGGTACGCGATCGACCGAGGAGCTGACCGGGTGCGACCGAACCGTGCAGGGCTGGCCGCGACGGCCCTCCTGCTTGCCGCGAGCCTCGCGGGCTGCGGCCTGATCGACGCCTCGGGCGCAAGCCCGACGACGACGCCCGAGCCGACCACGTCCGCACCCTCGCCCGCGCAGCCCGCGACCTCGGAGTCGCCGACGGCGTCCCCGAGCCCGGACGCGCCGTCGTCGGCCCCCGAGCCGCGCACCCCTGTCGCGGCGACCCGCGCACCCGCGACGAGCCTCGCGGTCGCCCCCGGGACGGACACGCTGACCCTCGCACTCACCTCGACGCGGCTGTTCTGGTCGGCCGCACCGGTCGTCGTGGTCGGCTGGGCGGGGGACCGGGAGGCTGCTCAGGCCGCCGAGGACCTCGCCGTCCCGTTCCTTCCCACGAGCCTCGAGCGGGCCGTGACCGACGACGAGGGGGCACCGATCGCCCCCGCACCGCTCGACGAGCCCGCACGGGAGGCGCTCGAGGCCGAGCTCACGCGACTCGGCACGATCGCCGTCGTCTCGCTCGACCCCGGCTTCGAGGCGCCCGCGGGCGTCGAGGTGCTCTCCCCGGGCGACGCGCTGCCTGAGGTGCGCCCCGCGACCCCCGTCGACGGCGCGGTGCTGCTCGTCGACGGGCGTTGGCCCTCACGGGCGGCCGCCTCGACCGCGCGGGCTGCGGGCGCCGAGGTGCTCGCGGTGCGCAGCGGGGACCCGCGCGCCTCGGACGAGCTCGTTGCACTGCACACTGGCGGGAGGGCCCCGGCGAGCGTCACGGCCCTCGGCGACGCGTTCGGCGACGCCGAGCAGCTGAGCACCCGGATGGCGAGCGTGCGCACGGGTGTCTCGCTGCCCGGGGGAGGCCAGCTCGTGTTCGACAGCAAGCGCTACGTCGCGCTGTACGGCTCGCCCCTGACGCCCGCGCTCGGCGTGCTCGGCGAGCAGAGCGTCGCGAAGTCCGTCACGCGCGCCCGCAAGCTCGCCAAGAAGTACGAGGAGCTCGTCGAGGAGGAGGTCGTGCCGATGTTCGAGATCATCGTCACGGTCGCCTCGGCGGGGGCGGGCAAGGACGGCAACTACTCCAACGAGCTCGACCCCGAGACGATCCGGCCCTACGTCGAGGCCGCGCGCGAGAAGGGCGTCTACGTCCTGCTCGACCTGCAGCCCGGACGCACCGACTTCCTCACCCAGGCCAAGCTCTACGAGGAGTTCCTCCTCGAGCCGCACGTCGGGCTCGCGCTCGACCCCGAGTGGCGCCTCAAGAAGAACCAGGTGCACCTGCGCCAGATCGGCTCGGTCGGCATCAAGGAGGTCAACCGCGTCGCGGACTACCTCGCCGGGCTCGTGCGCGAGCACGCGCTGCCGCAGAAGATGTTCGTGCTGCACCAGTTCACGACCTCGATGATCCGCAACCGCGACAAGCTGCGCACGACGCACCCCGAGCTCGCGACCGTCGTGCACGTCGACGGCCAGGGGGCGCTCGGCTCGAAGTACGGGACGTGGGCGAACATCCGCAAGGACGCCCCGGACGGGTTGTACTGGGGGTGGAAGAATTTCTACGACGAGGACATCCCCATGGCCACGCCCAAGCAGACCGTCGCGGTCGACCCGACCCCGGACCTCGTGACGTACCAGTGAGCATGACCGCAAGGCCCGCACGACTGCCGTTCGGGACGCGGTTCTCGCTCGTCGTGACCGTCCTGTTCCTCGTCGCGTCCTGGTTCGGGATCACCACGGCGAGCGCGGTCGGCTCGCTCGGCCCGCACCGCGCGCTGTATGAGGTCACGTCGACCCCGACGGGTGTGGTCGACCTCGGACCGCTCGGCACGCTCGAGGTCGACTCACCGCTCCCGCTGCGCCTCGGGGTGCGCGTGACCGTCCAGGAGATCCCGGCCGAGTCGACCGCCGTCGGGGCGCCCGCCTCCCTCGAACGGCTCTCGGGGGACCTCGACCGCTACGTCCAGTTCTTCACGAGCCCCGTGACCTTCCTCCAGGACGCCGCGCTCGACCTCGTGCGGTCGGCGTTCGTCCGCTCGATGGTCGCCCTCGCGGTGCTCGGTGCTGGGGTCGGCGGCATCTACGCCCTTGTCGGGGCGGCTCGCCGCCGGGAGCTCGCGGCCGCCGCGGCCCGCCGACGGCGCCCTGTGCTCGCCGGTGCGCTCGCGCTCACGGTGCTCGGGGTCGGCTTCCTCGTGAACCCGCCGCTCGACCTCGTCACGCCTGGCTCACGTCCCGCCTCCGCGATCTTCGAGGGCACCCCGCTCGAGGGGGCGCGCATCACGGGTCGCCTCGCGGGCCTCGTCGACACCTACGGCGCGATGGCGCTCGACGCCTACCGGGAGAACGAGGAGTTCTACGCGGGCGCCGAGGAGTCCTTGCGCATGGCGTGGCAGCAGCGCGAGGAGCAGTCCGAGGGCTGGCAGGACCTCCTGCTCGTCTCGGGACGGTTCACGCCGCTGCAGCGCGCGATCCTCGAGGAGCCCGACTCGCTCGTGACCGCCGTGGTCGTCTCCGACCTGCACTGCAACGTCGGGATGGCCCCGGTGATCCAGGCCGCGGTCGAGCTCTCGGGGGCCGAGGTCGTGCTCGACCTCGGTGACACGAGCGTCAACGGGACCCAGGTCGAGCGGTACTGCGTCACGGCGTTCATGAACGCCTTCCGGGCCGGCGGCGCGAGTGACGTCGTGTTCGCGGGCGGGAACCACGACTCCGAGCTCACGGCCGACCAGGTGCGCTCCACGGGCGGGATCGTGCTCGACGGCCAGGTCGTCACGGTGCGCGGCATCGACATGCTCGGCGACGCAGACCCGCTCGCGACACGCATCGGCCAGGGGACGTCCGCCGTGCGTGGCGAGACCCCGCGCGAGGCAGGCGAGCGGCTCGCGCAGGTCGCGTGCGAGCGTGAGCAACCCGTCCCGCTCCTGCTCGTGCACACCCCGTTCGTGGGGGATGCGACCCTCGAGCGCGGG
>JAJUHG010000060.1 GCA_029267995.1 Micrococcales bacterium | reverse complement strand
GTCGTCCACCGAGGGACCAGCCGCATCACGGGTCTCGAGGTGAGGGGGCAGTTCGCCGATCTCGGTCGGCTCGTCCCCGAGGCGTGGCGTCGTCTTGCGTCGTCGGGGGCACCGCAGGGTCGAACCTACGCCGAGCTGAGCCGTGCGGTCGCGGACGGCTACGTCGAGGTGATCGGCCTGCTCGATGCCGATCTGAGCCTGCGAGGGCTGAGGACCGTGACGGTCGAGGTTCCGGCGGGTGAGTGGGTGCGGCACGTGCACGAGGGGCCCGTCGAGGCCGTCGCGGCGGCCTTCGGACGGATCCAGGACTGGGCCCGCTCGCAGGGGCGCGAACCCTCGGGCGAGCTGCTCGACGTGGGCTACCGGCTCGACGGTGAGGACGGTGCGCACGAGCTGTGGGTGCGCCTCGCGGAGGGGACCTGAGATGGAGCTCGTCAAGCACGGGCATGCGTGCGTGTCGCTCGGCAAGGCCGGACGCCGGCTCGTGATCGACCCGGGGGCGTGGACCGAGCCCGAGGCGCTGCGCGAGGCCGACGCGGTGCTCGTGACCCATGACCACGTCGACCACGTCGACCAGATGGCGCTGCGGGCGGCGCTCGAGGCGCGCCCCGAGCTCGAGGTATGGACGCACGCCGATCTCGCGGCGGGTCTTGACGGGCCGCAGGTGCACGCGGTCGCGGACGGCGACGAGCTCGAGGTCGCGGGTTTCGCGGTCCGCGTCGTGGGGGAGTGGCACGCCGAGATCCACGCCGATCTGCCGCGCGTGCGCAACGTCGGATTCGTGGTCGACGACGCGTTCTTCCACCCTGGGGACGCGCTGACCTTCCCGGGGGTCGAGGTCGACGTGCTCGCGGTGCCCTTGCACGGGCCGTGGTTGCGCTTCGCCGAGCTCGTCGACTGGGTGCGGCTCGTCGCGCCGCGACGCACCCTCGCGGTGCACGAGGGCCTCCTCGGCGAGCGGGGGCTCGCGCTCATGGACCGCCTGCTCGGGCCGAACGGCCCCGGTACGGGTGCCGACTACGTGCGGCTCGCCCCGGGCAGCTCGCTCACCCTCGGCTGAACCCCCCGCGCGATCTCCCGTCCCCACTGCCGGGCTGCGTCCTCGACGCCGGGTGCGAGGGGTCCGGTCATGCCCGTGACGAGGAAGCTCTGCGCCGAGGTGACGAGGCGCCCGCCGAGCGCCGTGGCGCGCCGTGCGATGCCCTTGCTCGCACCCGCGCGCACGGTCGTGCTCGCGCGGGTGTCGAACACCGCGACCGGCTGGCCGGGGCTCAGGTCGACCCGGCGCAGGTACTCGCGCACCCCGGGCCCGGTGTCCGCACCCGGCTCGCTCGCGACGCGGGCGCGGTCCTCCTCGCTCGACACGTGGGCTTCGCGGGTCGCGCGCGTCGCGGCGCGGGACATGCCGAGCGCATGCGTGGGCCCGCCCAGCACGAGGAGGTCGACCCGGGGCTGCGACGGTGCGTCCGCGACGCGGCGCACGTCGACGTCGAACCCTTCGCGGCCGAGCGTCTCGGCGACGGTCTCGGCGACGCGGCGGGCGTTGCCGAACATGGACTCGTACACCACGAGGGCGCTGGGCATGGGTCTCCTTCCTCCGACGGACGACCTCTACGCTAGGGAGCCCGACGACGACGCGACCCGGTACAAGGTCCCAGCCCGTGGAGGCTCCATGACGACGACGCCCGAGCTCCCTGCCGACTGGGTCCGCCCCGTCGGCTCGACGGGGCTGCGCACGACGGCCGTGATGCTCGGGTGCAGCCCGCTCGGCCACGTCGAGCCCGCGTCCGAGGGGGTCGCGACCGTGCGCGCCGTGCTCGGCAGCCCCATCAGGGCGCTCGACACGTCGAACGACTACGCCGACGGCGAGAGCGAGCGGCGGATCGGCCAGGCGCTCGCCGAGGCGGGCGGTCTGCCCGAGGACGTCCTGCTCGTGACGAAGGTCGACGCGCGCGGCTCGGACTTCTCGGGTCGGCGCGTGCGGGACTCGCTTGCCGAGAGCCGCGCGCGGCTCGGCGTCGACGAGCTGGGTCTCGTCCACCTGCACGACCCCGAGTACCACGACTTCGACCACGTGACCGAGCCGGGTGGCGCGGTCGACACGCTCGTCGCGGCGCGCGAGTCGGGCGAGGTGCGCGCGATCGGGCTCGCGGGCGGGGACGTCCGCGTCATGGCGCGGTACCTCGAGCTGGGCGTGTTCGACGTCCTGCTCACGCACTCGCGCTGGTCGCTGCTCGACCGCAGCGCCGGGCCGATCATCGACGCGGCGCTCGAGCAGGGCATGGCCGTCATGAACGCCGCGGTCTACGGCGCGGGGATCCTCGTCGACCCGGCCAGCACGAGCTACGGGTACCGGCGGGCGCCGAGCGAGCTCGTCGAGGCGGCCGCCGCGATGCGTGAGGTGTGTGCGCGCCACGGCACCGACCTGCGCACCGCGGCCCTGCAGTTCTCGGTGCGCGACGAGCGCTTCGCCTCGACGATCGTCGGCATGAGCCACCCGGACCGCGTCGCGGCCACTGTCGAGGCGGCTACGGCCGATCTCCCCGCGGACCTGTGGCCCGAGCTCGAGGCGCTCGTCCCCCCGCGGCGGGTCTGGCTCGACGCATAGCGCCTAGTCGACGCGCGGCACGCTCCCCCCGGGCAGGTCCCACGGGTAGAGATCGCCCTCGGTCCCGACCCGTCGTGCGACCTCATGGAAGTCGAGCTGTGCGAGACCGGGGTCCTCGAGCTCCGCCCACGTGCGCGGCGCGGCGACCCTCGGCTGCTCGCGGGCGCGCAAGGAGTACGGCGTGATCGTCGTCTTCGCGGGATGGTTCTGCGACCAGTCGATGAACACCAGACCCGTGCGGTCCTCGCGGCCCGAGGTCGCGAGGACGAGGTCGGGGTGCTCGGCGGCGAGCTCACGAGCGAGGGATCGACCATAGGCGTGCACGCGCATCACGGGAGCCTTCCCGTCGAGCGGGGCGTACAGCTGCAGACCCTTGCTGCCCGAGGTCACCGGGATCGCCTCGAGCCCGTCGGCGCGCAGCCGGTCTGCGACGAGCCGGGCGACGACGACGCACTCGGCGAGCCCTGCGGGCGGCCCCGGGTCGAGGTCGACCACGAAGCGGTCAGGGTTGCGCACCCCGCCGCGCGGCCCGACCCGCCACTGCGGGGTGTGCAGCTCGAGCGCGCCGAGGTTGAGCGCCCACACGAGACCGTCGAGCTCGTCGAGGAAGGGCAGGTCGACCGTCTTGCCCTCGTCCGGTCCGCCCGGGGCGGCGCGCAGCGTGCGGTGCCGGACCCACGCCGGGGTCCCGCGCGGGACGTTCTTCTCGAAGAAGCGCTCGCCGCCCATGCCGTCGGGCAGCCGCACGCGGGTCACGGGGCGTCCCTCGAGCTGGGCGAGGAGCGCGGGTGCGACGGTGCGCAGGTACTCGACGAGCTCGCCCTTCGTCGTGCCCGTCGCGGGGTACATGACCTTCTCCGGGTGGCGCATCGTGACCCGGCCCACCTCGAGCGCGCTCATCCGGCCTCCGGCTTCTGCGCGGCGCCGTCGTCGCCGCCCGAGGTGAAGAAGGACAGCTGGCCGTTCGCCTCGGGGACCGCCATACGCACGGTCCCGTCACGCAGGGGAGTCCATCGCGGCTGGACGTACGAGTCGTGCTCGAGCACGAAGCTCGCGCTCCCGTCCGTCGCAAAGGTCAGGACGAGCTCGTCGCCCGACCGGGTCTCCTCGACGGGCTCGGGGTAGAAGCGCTGGTGGTCGAGCATGTCGAGGTAGGGGGTGCCGATCGCGAGGTCGATCTCGGGTGGCAGCCCTCTCGGGTCGTGCAGCTCGACCCGCCATGGCAGGCCCGCCCCGTTGCGCGCGACCGGTGCGTACGTCACGGCGAGGCTGCGCACGCCGTCGTCGTCGCGCACGACCGCGAGCCGGTCCCCGAGGAACCCGGTGAGCCCCGCGACGACCAGGACCGCCAGCAGCGCGGTCGCGACGTCGCGTGCGACGACGGACCGACGCGGGGTCGCCCGAGCGATCCCGGTCGTCGTCGGGCGTTCAGGAGCTCTTGAGGGAACCACCGGCGGACTCCAGGTGCGCCCGGATGAACCAGTGGAACAGCTCGAGCTCGTGCAGGTGCCCCACGAGCAGGTCGTTCGTCACGTCGTCGAGCTCGGCGACCGCGTCGGCGGCCTCGCGGTGCGAGGTGATGACCCCCACGTACACGTGGTCGAGCGCCGCGAGGTGGTCGGTCGTCGAGGCGCGGCCGAGCTCGTAGTCCTCCCAGGTCCGCGCCTTGACGAGGGCGCCGGGGGTGCCGACGGGCGGGACCCCGAGCGTCGCGATCCGCTCGGCGATCTGGTCGACCATCGCGCGGACCGCGACGACCTGCGGGTCGAGCATCTCGTGCACCGCGATGAAGTGCGGGCCCACGACGTTCCAGTGCACGTGCTTGAGCGTGAGGGCAAGGTCGTTGAGCGCGTGCAGGCGGTCCTGGAGCACCTCGGCGACCTTCGCGCCCTCGCTCGGGGACAGCGACGGGACGGTGTACTTGGGGAGCTTGCTCGCCATGGGTCACGAGTCCTTTCGTGGAGGGTGGCGCGCGTCGTGCGGCCTGCCCTCACCGTCCCACCTGACGAGGGGTTTCGCACCCCGAGCGGGCCCCGCCTAGGCTGGCGCGTGCGACGGAAGGAGGCCGCGTGACCGTCCCTCAGCGTCAGACCCGCCAGCGTGCGGAGATCGTCGAGCTGCTCGGCGGGCTCGAGGAGTTCCGCAGTGCGCAGCAGCTGCACGACCTGCTGCGTGCGCGCGGGTCGAGCGTGAGCCTCGCGACGGTCTACCGCGCGATGCAGTCGCTCTCGGACTCGGGCGACGTCGACGTGCTCCTCGCGGCGGACGGCGAGGCGCTCTACCGCTGGTGCGAGCGCAAGGCGCACCACCACCACCTCGTGTGCCGCGAGTGTGGCACCGCGGTCGAGATCGACGGCCCCAACGTCGAGCGCTGGGCCGATGCGGTCGCCGCCGAGCACGGCTTCGCGGACGTCGCGCACACCCTCGAGCTGTTCGGGACGTGCCGGGCGTGCCGCACCGCGCGCGGGTGAACACCTGCGACACGCGCCGGTTTCGTTGCAATACCGCGGCTCAGCGGGCCTTATAGTTCCGGGGGTGGTCGAGAGCCGGCCGCACGATCCGAAGGAGCTAATCCATGGCACTGAACCGCAGCGACGTCGTGGCAGCGATCGCCGAGAAGGCTGGCCTGACCAAGACCCAGGCCGACGCCGCCCTGAGCGCCCTGCAGGACACCCTCGTGTCCTCCCTCGCCAAGGGCGAGGCCGTGAAGCTCACGGGTCTGCTCAGCGTCGAGCGTGTCGAGCGTGCCGCGCGCACGGGCCGTAACCCGCGCACCGGCGAGTCGATCGAGATCCCTGCCGGCTTCGGCGTGAAGATCTCGGCTGGCTCTGTGCTGAAGAACGCCGTCAGCAAGTGACGCCGAGCGCCGTCCGCACGTGACGGCGCGAAGAGCGGCGGGCCGGGAGCGATCCGGGCCCGCCGCTTCGTCGTTCTCGGGTCGTCGAAGGGTCCCACGCAAGAGCCGTTGCGAGGGAGCCACGCCGGAACGTACTGTGCAGTAACATTTCGCGCAGTCCACCTCCAGGAGGCAGCGATGGCGCTGTTCGGCACGGTCCACCTCGTCGGCCTTCCGCACGGCCCTGCGCTTCCTGGCGCGGCCGCGCTCGCCGCAGAGCTCGCGACGAGCGGCTTCGAGATCGTCCCCGACGCAGCTCGCGCCGACGTCGTCGTCGTGGGCCCCGAGGCGGGACCGGTGACCCTCGCGCCGGGCGCGGGAGCCGTCGTGCTGCTCGACGGAGCGCCGACCTCGGCCGGGGCACGCGAGCTGCTCGACCGCGCCTCGATCGTGCCGGGTGGACCCGTCACGGGAGCACACCGCGTCGTGCCCGACTCGGTCATGCCGCCGGACCTCCTCGCGTGGGCGGGCTCGCCCGAGCTGACCGTGCGCGCAACCCTCGACCTGGGACCCGGTGCGCGCCCCGCGCTGCGCGTCGCAGGACCGCCCGGGACGCCAGGTCCCGTCGTCGCTGCGCTCGTCGAGGACGACGCGGAGCACGGTCGCCTCGCGGTGCTCGGGATCGACGTCCTCGCGAACGCCGAGCCGCTCGCGCGCGTCGTCGCACGTCACGCGATCGTGTGGGCCGCGCGCCCCGCCCCTGCGCCCGCGCGGTTCACCGACCGTGCGACCGAGCTCACCCAGGACCCCGCCTGGCTCGCGCTCAAGGCCGCGGTCGCCGAGCTCCAGCCGCTCCAGGCCAAGGACGGCTCGGTCACCAGCTCGCACGAGCGCGCGGCCGAGCTCGTCGACACGGTCGCGCAGAGCGTCACGGCGCTCGCCCCGCGCTTCCCGCACGACAGCGCCTACCTCGACGCCCTCGTCAAGGACCTGCGGCGCTGGAGCGAGCAGGGGCTCGCCGTGCCCGACTTCTACGACTCGCTCGTCGCCTTCCGTCCCGAGCTCGACCGGGTCGACGGGTTGCGCCATCTCGTCGTGTTCCCGATGTACACCCAGAACGGCAGCCCCGACCGCAGGCTCGAGGCCGTGCTCGTCGAGGTGATCTGGCCGCGCTTCGTCGCCGAGCTCGAGGCGGGTGCGTACTCCAACAAGCTCTTCGTGCCGATCCGCTTCCTCGACTTCACCGCGGGCTACGACACGAACTCCGCGGTGCTCTTCCCCGAGACGGTCGCGATGCGCGAGCTCCCGGCGTTCACATGGGGTGCGATCTTCGCCGACCGCGAGGCCGCCCGGTTCCGCAAGGTCGTCGCAGCAGCCGCGCAGACCGTCCGGCTGCCGCTTCCGCCCGACGCCGAACGGCTGCTCGCCGACCAGCAGCTCGCGGAGCAGACCTTCGTCATGTGGGACCTCATCCACGACCGCACCCACATGCGCGGCGACCTGCCCTTCGACCCCTTCATGATCAAGCAGCGCATGCCCTACTTCCTCTACGCGCTCGAGGAGCTGCGCTGCGACCTCACCGCCTTCCGCGAGTCCGTCGCGCTCGAGAAGCAGGGCGTCGCGCACGCGCGCCTCGTGCAGTACGCGATCATCTTCGACCGTGTGTTCCGCTTCGCGGTCACAGGCTCACGCGTGCGCAACTACGACGGCCTCGGCGGGCAGCTGCTCTTCGCGTGGCTGCACCAGCGTGGCGTCGCGCACTGGACGGACAACCGACTGACGATCGACTGGCCGCAGGTCCCCGCGGCCGTCATGGCGCTCGGGGCGCAGATCGAGGAGCTCTACTGGCGCTCGATCGACCGACCCAAGATCGCGCACTGGCTCGCGGCCTACGAGCTCGTGTCCGCGACGGTCACGCCCCACCCGGCCTCGCGCTGGGCCCAGGGGCCGCACGCGCTCCCGCTCGAGGGGCCGCTCAAGGAGATGACCGACGCCGTCCTGCCCGACGAGTTCCCGCTGTCGATGTTCCACGAGGCGCTCGCGCGCAAGATCGGCGACGTCGTCGCCTCGACCGCAGGCATCACGGGCTGAGCCGCGGCGCGGTGCTGCCACGAGCAGGCGCGTGCGTGCGGGACACTGGGGGAGTGACTGTGCTGCACGACGCGAGAACGCGCGACTTCGCCTCCGACAACTACGCCGGCGCGCACCCAGAGGTGCTCGAGGCGATCGTCGCGGCGAACGGGGGGCACCAGGGCGCCTACGGTGCGGACGCCTACACCGAGGCGCTCCAGGACGTCATGCGCGGCCACTTCGGCCCCGAGGCCGTGACGTTCCCCGTGTTCAACGGCACGGGCGCGAACGTCGTGGCCCTCCAGGCGATGCTCCCGCGCTGGGGTGCGGTGATCTGCACGACGACGGCGCACGTCCACGTCGACGAGGGCGGCGCGCCCGAGCGGGTCGGGGGCACGAAGCTGCTGCCCGTGCCGACCGAGGACGGCAAGCTCACCCCCGAGCTCGTCGATCGCGAGGCGTGGGGCTTCGGCGACGAGCACCGCGCGCAGCCCGCGGTCGTCGCGATCACGCAGTCGACCGAGCTCGGCACGCGTTACGAGCCGGCCGAGATCAAGGAGCTCGTCGAGCACGCACACTCCCTCGGGATGAAGGTGTACGTCGACGGCGCGCGCCTCGCGAACGCCGCAGCAGGCCTCGGGGTCGGGCTCGGTGAGACGACGACGGCGCTCGGGGTCGACGTCGTCGGCCTCGGCGGGACCAAGAACGGCCTGCTCGGAGCCGAGGCGATCGTCGTCGCGAACCCCGAGCTCGCCGAGGCGATCACCTACCTGCGCAAGGCCGACATGCAGCTCGGCTCGAAGATGCGCTTCCTGTCCGCCCAGCTGCTCGCGCTGTTCTCGGGGGACCTGTGGCTGCGCTCGGCGCAGCACGCGAACGCGATGGCCGCGCGGCTGCGCGCGGGCGTCGAGGGCCTCGAGGGTGTGCACGTGACGCAGGCGACGCAGGCGAACGCGGTCTTCGCGACCCTGCCCGAGGGCGTCGCCGACCGCCTGCGCGAACGGTTCCGCTTCTACGACTGGGACGCCGCGCGGCGCGAGGTGCGCTGGATGTGCTCGTTCGACACGACACCCGGCGACGTCGACGAGTTCGTCGGGGCCCTCACGGAGGTGCTCGCCGCGCGATGAGCACCCAGGACCGCGTCTGGACGGTGCCGAACGCGATCAGCATGGCCCGGCTCGCGCTCGTGCCCGTGTTCGCGTGGCTCATCGCCGCGGGGCACGACCTCGCGGCGCTCGGTGTGCTCGCCCTTGCGGGATTCTCGGACTGGCTCGACGGCGTGATCGCCCGGCGCTTCGACCAGGGCTCGCGCCTCGGGGCGATGCTCGACCCTGCGGCAGACCGCCTCTACATCCTCGTCACGCTCGTCATGCTCGCGTGGCGCGAGGTCGTCCCGTGGTGGCTCGTGGTCGTGCTCGTGGGTCGCGACGTGCTGCTCGCGGGTCTCTTGCCCGCGCTCGCCCGACGCGGCTACGGGCCGCTCCCGGTGCACTTCGTCGGCAAGGCCGGCACCTTCGCGCTGCTGTACGCCTTCCCGCTCCTGCTCCTCGCGCAGTGGCCGGGCGCGGTGGGTGAGGTCGCGCGCGCTGCGGGCTGGGCCTTCGCGTGGTGGGGGATCGCCTTCTACTGGCTCGCGGCCGTCCTCTACGTGCGCCAGGCCGTGACCCTCGTGCGCGAGACCGAGGTGCCCTCGTCATGACGGGACAGGGCGGGTCCGCGCCGCAGACCGGTCGGTACTCGACCGTCTCGATGAGCCTGCTCACCTCGCTCCTCGCCCGTCCGCTCGACCCGGGCTACGAGGCCGCCGCGCGACGACGCGCCGCGGAGGGGCCCACCCGCAGGTCCCTCGCCTCGACGATCGTGCTCGTCCTCATCGCGGTGCTCCTCGGTGCGCTCACGGTGCGCGCGGCCGTGACGCTGCGGGCACCCCAGCCCGCAGTCATCCAGGCGCGCGCGGTGCTCGAGGCGGAGGTCACCGAGCGCAGCCGGGAGATCGCCGAGGCGCAGGACCGCATCGCCGAGCTCGACGCCGAGGTCCAGGCCCTCCAGACGACCGCGCTCGAGGTGAACGACCCTGAGCTGCTCGCCCGGCTCGCGCGCGACGACCTCGTCGCGGGCGCTGTCGCGCTCACGGGGCCCGGCGTGCGGATCACGCTCGCCGACGCCCCGGGGGCGCAGGACGGGGACGCCGAGCGGCGCGTGCACGACTCGGACCTGCGGGTCGTCGTCAACGGCCTGTGGGCCGCGGGCGCCGAGGCCGTGAGCGTCAACGGGATCCGGGTCTCGGCGCGCACGGCGGTGCGCTCGGCGGGCCAGGCTGTCCTCGTCGACCTCGTCCCGCTCAGCGGGCCGTACGTGATCGAGGCGATCGGTGACCCCGACCGTCTGCCGACGCGGTTCGCCGGGACCGCAGCCCGCGACCATCTCGCGCTCCTGCGCGGGGTCTACGACATCCCGTGGAGCATCGACCCGGTCGCGAGCCTTACGCTGCCGGCGGCCGCTGCGCCTACCCTGGAACGTGCCACGGTGCTGACCAAGGAGGACCGATGATCGCGCTGCTGGGGCTCGCGCTCGGGATCGTGGCGGGCCTGCTCTTCGAGCCGACCGTCCCCGTGGGGCTGCAGCCCTACCTGCCGATCGCCGTGATCGCGGCGCTCGACGCCCTGTTCGGCGGCCTGCGTGCCCGGCTCGACGGGATCTTCGACGACAAGGTCTTCGTCGTGTCCTTCCTGTCCAACGTCGTGCTCGCCGCGCTCATCGTCTTCCTCGGTGACCAGCTGGGCGTGGGCTCGCAGCTCTCGACGGCGGTCGTGGTCGTCCTGGGCATCCGGATCTTCTCGAACGCCGCCGCGATCCGCCGCCACCTGTTCAAGGCCTAGACCGTGACCCACGTCCCCGAGCGCCCCGAGTCCTCCGCACGAGAGTCGTGGAGCCTGCTCCTGCGCGCCCTGCGCCCCAAGGCGAGCGCGGGTCAGGTGCTCGTGGGGGTGCTGTGCGCGCTCCTCGGCTTCGCGCTCGTGACGCAGGTGCGCCACACGCACGCGAGCGGTCTCTCGGCGCTGCGCCAGTCCGACCTCGTGCGGCTGCTCGAGGAGACGACCGACCGTTCGCGTGAGCTGCGGTCGCGGGTCGCCGAGCTCGAGCGCACCCGAGACGAGCTCGCGAGCGGCACGAACCAGCAGCAGGCCGCGCTCGAGGCCGCGACCGCGCGCGCGGGGACGCAAGGGATCCTCTCGGGTCGTCTGCCCGCCGTCGGGCCGGGGGTGCGGCTCACGCTCTCGGACCCCTCTCGGGTCCTGACCGCCTCGACCTATGTCACGATCCTCACCGAGCTGCGCAACGCGGGCGCCGAGGCGGTCCAGGTCGACGGGCAGCGCGTGACGGCCGAGACCTTCTTCCTCGACGGTCCCGACGGCGTGCTCGTCGACGGGGTGCTCGTGCAGAACCCGACCTCGTGGCACGTGATCGGCGACCCGCACACGATCAGTCAGGCGCTCGAGATCCCGGGCGGTGCGCTCGCGCTCGTGCGCAGCCAGGGCGCGAGCTCGACGCTCACGACGAGCGAGCAGGTCGAGGTCACCGCGACGCGCACGGTCCCCGAGCTGCGCTTCGCGACCCCCGTCGAGAGCGGGTAGCGCTCAACCCCGCGGGCGCGGGTGCCGATGACGCTCGCGAAGGCCTTCGCAAGCCGTGCGCGCTGCGCATAGGCTGGGCATCCGAGGCAGGCCAGGGACGAGTGAGGTGCGATGAGCGAGCAGCCGCCGACGCCGGAGGGTGCGGGTACCCCGCGGGACAACACCGAGACCACGGTCTCGATCGGTTCCGTCCTGCCCGTCGAGTCCGACGCTGGGCTGCGCGGTCTGTCCCAGGAGGACAAGGAGGCCGTCGCGGCGCTCCCGCGCAGCTCGGCGCTGCTCATCGTCGAGCGTGGGCCGAGCGCGGGTGCACGCTTCCTGCTCGACGCCGACCGCACCCTCGCGGGTCGCTCGGAGGCCGCCGACATCTTCCTCGACGACGTGACGGTCTCGCGCCGGCACGCGGAGTTCGTGCGCGAGCTCGACGACTTCGTCGTGCGCGACGTGGGCTCGCTCAACGGGACGTACGTGAACCGCGAGCGGATCGAGTCCGTCCTGCTGCGGCCTGGCGACGAGGTGCAGATCGGCAAGTTCCGCATGACCTTCCACCCGAGCCCGGCACGCTTCCGCTCGGGGAACGCGCCGGCCGAGGGCGACGACGCCTGATGGCGCCAGCACCACGTCGTGCGCAGCGTGCTGCGCACCTCTCGCAGGACACCAGCGCGAAGACCGAGCCGCCCGCACCGAACGGCGCGCGCGAGCCGTGGCCGCAGGGCATCTCGCGACACGCGACGATGCGCATCTCGGACGTGCTCGCAGCCCTCGAGACCGAGTTCCCCGCGGTGAGCCACTCGAAGCTGCGCTTCCTCGAGGAGCAGGGGCTCGTGACACCCGTGCGCACCCCCGCGGGCTACCGCCAGTACAGCCCCGCGGACGTCGAGCGGCTGCGCTACGTGCTGCGCCAGCAGCGTGACCGCTACCTCCCGCTCAAGGTGATCGGCGCACAGCTCGCCGAGCTCGACGCGGGTCGGGCGGTCGAGGGGCTCGCGCCGCACCTCGCGACGCAGGACGGCGAGACCGCGCGCCAGGCGGGCAACGAGCCGCACACGCCGGCGGGGCTCGCGGACCTGCTCGGCGTCGAGGAGTCGTTCGTCGCGGACCTCGTCGAGGCCGGAGTTGTGACTGCCGACGGTGCGGGGCGCCTCGCCCCGTGGACGGTCGACGTCGTGCGCGCCGCAGCAGCGCTCGCCGAGCACGGGCTCGAGGCGCGCCACCTGCGTGCCGCTCGGCAGGCCGCGGACCGGCAGGTCGACCTCGTCGAGCAGATC
>JAJUHG010000059.1 GCA_029267995.1 Micrococcales bacterium | reverse complement strand
CGTCGTCGGGCTCGCTGAGCTCGGTCGACGTCGCGCGGGGCTCGAGGACGTCCCGCGCGACGCACCGCTGTGGGCACCGCTGTGGGTGCTCGAGCGGGGGGTGTGCGTGTGGGTCGCGCTCACGCTGCGACTCACGGGCGGGATGCCGTACGCGGGCACCCGGATCGTGCGCGCGGCGAGCTCGCGACAGGACCTCGCAGCCAAGGAGGGCCGATGAGAAGGACCGTGACGACCTACCCCGACGGGCCCGCGCTCGTGCGCGGCGACGTCGAGATCCGGGTGGGCGGCGAGCCCGTCGAGCGGGTGCGCGGGACGGTTGCGCTGTGCCGGTGCGGTGGCTCGACGATCGCCCCGTTCTGCGACGGCACGCACAAGGTGACCCGGTTCACGACGGGCGAGGCCGCCCCGTCATGTCGTGAGCTCGCCGAGGGCGAAGGAGTCGACCACGAGGACCTCGCGTGCCCCCCGCGTCTCGATGATCCCCGCCTGCGCGAGAGCGCGTAGCGAGCGCGAGAGCGACTCGGGCGAGGTGCCCAGGTACGACGCGACGTCCTTCTTGGGCAGCGGGAGCTCGACGAGCAACCCGCGTTCGGTCGGGCGCGCGGGCAGGCTCATGAGGTAGTCCGCGACCCGCCGCTCGACCGGCTCGAGCGTCTGGGCGACGAGCCGTTCCTCGGTGCGCGCGAGCTGCTCGGCGAGCGCCGCGAGCATCGCCGCCCCGACCTCGGGGAAGCGCTCGAGCAGCCGGCCGAGGTCCTCGTGGCGGAACTCGCACAGCCACGTCTCGCCCATCGCGGTCGCGCTGTGGCCCGGGTGCGCCCCTGTGAGGAAGGACTCGACGCCCACGAAGCCGCCCGGGTCGAGCACCCGGAGCAGCTGCTCGGCGCCGTCGCGGTTCGACCGCGTCAGGCGCAGCCGCCCCGTGTTGACCACGAGGAGGCTCGCGCTCGGGTCGCCCTCGGTGTAGACGAGCTCGCCGTCGTGCACCCGGCGCGGCCGGGCGAGCTCGTGCACCTCGTCCTGCTCGAGGGGGGACAACCCCGCGAAGATCGGCACGCGCGAGACGCACGTCGGGCTCATGAGCGTGATGCTAGTGCGCGCGCCTCGGCCACGGCCCGCTCGCGCTCACCCGCGAGGCGCTGCGCCTCGGCCTGCTCGGCCCGGCCCGGGCGCAGCGCGAGGAGCGCCCAGCCGATGCACGCGAGGTCGACGACCTCCTGCATCCACGCCCCGACGATCGCGGGGAGGAGACCTCCCGCCGCGACGAGCATGAGCCCGACGGACATCGCGACGCCGATCGAGATCGACTGCCACGCGACGCGCATCGTGCGCCGCCCGACGTGCACCGCGCGCACCCATCGCGACCCCGACGTCGGCCGCCGCGAGCACGGGGGCGTCGTTGACGCCGTCGCCGACCATGAGGACTGGTCGTGGCCGCGCGGCGCGCACCGCGTCGACCTTGTCCTGCGGGAGCAGGTCCGCGCGCACGTCGTCGATCCCGACCTGGGCCGCGACGTGCCGGGCGACGCGCGCGCCGTCACCCGTGAGCACCATGACCGAGCGCACGCCCGCGCGGCGCAGCGCGTCGATCGTCGCGCGGGCCTCGGGTCGCGGCACATCGGTGAGCGCAAGGTGTCCCGCGTATCGTCCGTCGACCGCGACGTGCACGACGCTCGCGCCGTTCGCTGGCACCGGCGCTGCCCGCCCCGTGACCTCCTCGACGAGGCGTGCGCTGCCGACCGCGACCTCGACCCCGTCGACCTGCGCCCGCACACCCCGGGCCGGGACCTCGGCGGCGTCGAAGGCGTCGGGGACCGGGACGCCGTCGGCGACGGCGCGCTCGACGAGCGCGCGCGCGAGCGGGTGGGTCGAGAAGCGCTCGACCGCGGCCGCGAGCGCGAGCAGGTGCTCGGGGTCGGCGCCCCCGGCTGGGTGCACGCCCGTGACGCGGGGCGTCCCGAAGGTCAGGGTCCCGGTCTTGTCGAGTGCCGCGGTGCGCGCGCGAGAGAGCTGCTCGAGCGCCCCCGAGTGCTTGACGATCACGCCGCCGCGCGCGGCGCGTGACATGCCGCCAAGGAACGCGACCGGCGCGGCGATGATGAGGGGGCACGGGGTCGCGACCACGAGCACCTCGGCGAAGCGCGTCGGGTCCCCGCTGAGCGCCCACGCGGCGCCCGCGATGCCGAGCGCGAGGAGCGTGAAGGGGACCGCGACCCGGTCCGCGAGGCGCACGAACGGTGCCTTGGACTCCTGGGCCTGCACCGCGAGGCGCACGATCCGCTGGTACTGGGAGTCCGCGGCGCGCGCGGTCGCGCGGACCTCGATCGCGGCCCCGCCGTTGACCGCACCCGAGAGGACCGCCTCGCCCGCCTCGACGTGCACGGGAAGCGACTCGCCCGTGAGCGAGGACTCGTCGAGGCTCGCGCTGCCTGCGACGAGCACGCCGTCGACGGGGACCGTCTCGAAGGGGCGCACGAGCAGGTGGTCGCCGACCTCGACCGTCTCGACGTCGACCTCCTCGCCCGAGGCGAGGTGCGCACGGCGCGGTGCCCGCTCGAGCAGGCTCGTGAGCTCGCGACGGGCGCGACGCTCGGCGAGCTCCTCGAGGGCCTCCCCGCCCGTGAGCATGAGGCACACCACGAGCGCGGCCCAGTACTCCCCGACCGCGACCGTCGAGCCGATCGCGGTCACCGCGAGCAGGTCGATCCCGTAGCTTCCCGAGCGCAGGTCCTCGACCATCCCGCGGGCCTGCTGGAGCGCGACGAGCACCGCGAAGGCCGAGACGAGCACGCGGGCCGCGAACGGCTGGCCCACGAGGTGCAGGGCACCGCCGACGAGCCCGGTGGCCAAGGTCGCGAGGACCACCGGGTGGTCGAGGAGCGCTCGCCAGAACCGGCCCATGACTCGTTCATAGGCCGGTTCTCGCGTCTTGTACAGCAAGGTCAGGCTTGCCTATACGCCGGTCTCGACGCGCCGGAGCGCATGCGGCTGCCCCGTCTCGACCTGCGCGCGCGGGGCGGGTGGGCGGGTGCGCAGGAGGCGCATCGCGTTGCCGATCACCACGAGGATCGAGGCCTCGTGCACGAGCATCCCGACGGCCATCGTGACCCCGCCCGCGAACACCCCGGCGAGGAGCGCGGCGACCGTGAGCAGCGCGATCACGATGTTCTGGCGCATGACGCGCACGGTGCGCCGTGCGAGCGTGATCGCGTGGGGCAGGCGCAGCAGGTCGTCGCTCATGAGCGCGACGTCCGCGGTCTCGACCGCGACCGCCGAGCCCGCCGCAGCCATCGCGACCCCGACGTCCGCGGTCGCGAGCGCGGGGGCGTCGTTGACGCCGTCGCCGACCATCGCGACCGTGCGCCCGCGCGACTGCAGGGCCCGGACCGCGGTGAGCTTGTCCTCAGGCAGCAGACCCGCGTGGACCGTGTCGATGCCGACCTCAGAACCGATCGCGCTCGCGACGCGCGGTGCGTCGCCCGTGAGCATGACGACCTCGCGCACGCCCGCGGCATGCAGCGCGTCCACGAGCGTGCGAGCCGTGGGGCGCACGCGGTCGGCGACCGCGATCACGCCGAGCACCTCACGGTCGAGCGCGACGAGCATCGGGGTGCGTCCCGCGGCCGCGAGCCGTTCGGCCGCCTCGTCCGCGCCCCCCGCCTCGACACCGTGCTCGGCGAGCAGGGCGGCGTTGCCGACGAGCACGCGCCGTCCGCCCGTGACCGCGTGGATCCCCTTGCCGGGGACGGGCTCGACGACCTCGGGCAGGTCCGGGCTCGCGAGCCCCTCCGCCGCAGCCCCCTCGAGCACGGGGCGTGCGAGCGGGTGCTCCGAGCCGGCCTCGGCCCGGGCGGCCCAGCCGAGCACGTCGGCACGGGACGTGCCCGGGGCGAGCGTGACGACGTCGGTCAGCTCGGGGCGACCCTCGGTGAGGGTCCCGGTCTTGTCGAGCGCGACCGCGTCGATGCGCGCCGTGGTCTCGAGGTGCTCGCCGCCCTTGACGAGGACGCCGTCGCGTGCGGCCCGCCCGATCCCCGCGACGACCGAGACGGGGATCGAGATGACGAGCGCGCCCGGGCACGCGATCACGAGGAGCGTCAGGGCGAGCACGACGTCGCGCGTGAGCAGCCCGACCGCGAGCGCGACGAGCACGATCCCGGGGGTGTACCAGCGCGCGAAGCGGTCCATGAACAGCTGCGTCGGGGCCTTGGCGTCCTGGGCCTCCTCGACCCGGTGGATGATGCGCGCGAGCGTCGTGTCGGCACCCACGCCGCGCGTCTCGACCTCGAGGAACCCGCCGCGCGAGACCGTGCCCGCGAACACCCGGTCGCCCGCGGACTTCTCCGCGGGGATCGACTCGCCCGTGATCGACGCCTCGTCGAGCGCACCCGTCCCGCCGACGACGACGCCGTCGACCGGAACCTTCGCGCCGTTCTTGACGAGCACCCGCTCTCCCACCGCGACCTCGGCCGCGGGGACCTCGACCTGCTGCCCCTCGCGCACGACGACGGCGACGTCGGGAGCCGCGGCGACGAGCGCGGCAAGAGCCGAGCGCGTCTTGCCGAGCGTGCGCACCTCGAGCGCGTGACCGACCGCGAACAGGAAGGTCACCGCGGCGGCCTCCCAGTACTCGCCGATCACGACGGCGCCCGTCGCGGCGATCGTCACGAGCAGGTCGATGCTCGAGCTGCGGGCCGCGAGGGCGCGCACCGCTGCCCTGGCGATCCCGGTGCCCGCGACGACGGCCGCGGCGACCATGAGCAGGTCGCTCGCGGTGCTCGCGCGCGGGACCTGCGCGACGAGCACTGCCGCGAGGATGAGGGCCCCCGCGAGGGCGGGGACCCGCCAGGGACCGTGCCACCAACGGCGCGTCATGATCATCTCCTCCTCGTGTGGGCCTGGTCAGAACGCCGCGGGACGCGCGGTGTAGCCGGCCTTCGCGACCGCAGCGACGAGGGCCTCGGCGTCCGCGCGGGCGGGGTCGTGGTCGACCTCGATGCGCTGCGAGGCGAAGTGCACGCGCACGGCGTCGACGCCGTCGAGGCGACCCACCTGCTTCTCGATCTTGGTCACGCACGAGGGGCATGCGAAGCCCTCGGCGCGCAGCACGGTGCGGACGGGGGCGGGGGTCGGGGTGGTCACGAGGTGCTCCTCTCCTGGGGGCCCGCGGTGCGCGAGCCGTTCGAGAGCGACGCTAGGCACGCGGCGCGCCAGGCGCCTTGACGCACGTCAAGCCGCCGTCGGCGGACCGTCCTGCTGAGGTGCGGCATGCGCAGTAGAGTGGACGCCCGGTGCGCCGGGAAGTCTGGTCGGCAAGCCGCCCGGCCACCCCGCGGGCGGTCCAGCTCACCTGTGGAGACCGATGACTTCCCGCCCTTCCGTCCGTTCCCGCATCGCCCGGTGGACCAAGCTCGAGACGACGAGCGGCACGCTCCTGCTCCTCGCGGCCGCGGTCGCGCTCGGGTGGGCGAACTCGCCATGGAGCGAGAGCTATCTCGCGCTCGGTGCGACCACCTTCGGTCCCGCGACGCTGCACCTCGACCTCACGCTCGCGCAGTGGGCTGCGGACGGGCTGCTCGCGATCTTCTTCTTCGTCGTGGGCGTCGAGCTCAAGGCCGAGCTCGTCACGGGCGGGCTGCGCGACTTCCGGCGTGCCGGGGTGCCCGTCTTCGCGGCGCTCGGCGGGATGATCATGCCCGCCGCGATCTTCCTCGTGCTCGTCAACGCGCTCGACGACCCGGGCGCCTCGCACGGCTGGGCGATCCCGACCGCGACCGACATCGCCTTCGCCCTTGGCGTGCTCGCGGTGTTCGGCCGCGGGCTGCCCGTCGCGCTGCGCCTGTTCCTGCTCACGCTCGCGGTGGTCGACGACCTGCTCGCGATCGTCGTGATCGCGGCGTTCTACACCTCAGAGCTCAACGTCGGGTACCTGCTCGGGGCGCTCGGTGCGATCGCGGTGTTCGCGGCCGCGGTGCGCACGCTGCGCGTGGGGTCGTTCGTGCTGCCCGTGGTCGCCGTGGTCGCGTGGGTGCTCATGCACCACTCGGGGGTGCACGCGACGATCGCGGGGGTCCTGCTCGGCCTCGTGGTCCCGGCCCGCCCGCTCGACGGGGAGGCCGAGGCGCGCACGAGCGTGCTCGAGCACCGGACGAGGCCCTTCTCGACCGTCGTCGCGCTCCCGCTGTTCGCGTTCTTCAGCGCGGGCGTCGTGCTGAGCGAGGGCGGCGGCTTTGCCGAGGCGCTCGGCCAGCCCGTCGCGATCGGGATCGTCGCGGGGCTCGTGCTCGGCAAGCTCGTGGGCGTCCTGGGCGTCACGGCGCTCGTGACCCGCTTCACCCCGCTGCGGCTCCCGCCCGGGATCGGCCTGCGCGACCTGCTCCCGATCGGCCTGCTCACGGGGATCGGCTTCACGGTCTCGCTCCTGATCGCCGAGCTGTCCTTCCCCGACGCGGTGCACACCGAGTCCGCGAAGCTCGCGATCCTCACCGGCTCGGTGATCGCCGCGACCGCTGCCGCGATCAGCCTGCGCTGGGACGCGCGCAAGGGCCGCAGCGCGGACATGAACCTCGACGGGCTCCCCGACGGCGTCCAGGACTACTCGGGGCTGCCGAGCGCCGAACGGCTCTAGGAACGGCTCGCGCGGCGGGCAACCGCCGTGCGCGAGGTGCGGGCGGGACGCCGTCGTCGGCGGACGGGGTGCAAGGCGCCGTCGTCGGCGGGTCAGGTGCGCGACGCGCACGTGACGCACGTGCGCGCCGTCGGGCGGACCCTCAGGCGCGCGAGCGGGATCGCCTGCCCGCACCCCTCGCACACCCCGTAGGTCCCCGCGCCGATCCGCTCGTAGGCCGCGTCGACCTCCTCGAGCTCGGCGCGAGCGCTGCGAGCCAGGGCGTCGATCTGTGAGCGCTCGAAGGCGATCGTCGCGCCCTCGGGGTCGTGCTCGTCGTCGACGTTGGAGCTCGCGGTCGCCTCGACGATGTCCTCGAAGTGGCCCTCGAGCGACGCGAGCCGCTCCTCGGCCTCGCGGCGCCGCTGCGCGAGCGCGCCCCGCAGCTCCTCGATCTCGGCGCTCGAGAACATCAGTTGAGGGCGCGCGTCGACTCCGGGATGACGCCGTCGGCGTACAGGCTCGTGGCCACGTCCTGGAGCGCGGTGAGCGCGACCCGCTGGGTCGTGGGCCCGTAGGAGATGCGTGCGACGCCGAGCGCCTCGTACTGCGCGGCGGTCAGCGCACCAGGCAGTCCGATCACCGAGATCTTGCGCTCGCCGATCCCCGCGACGAGCTCGCGCGTGACGTCCGCGTCGAGCACGCCCGGGACGAAGATGATGTCCGCGCCCGCGTCGAGGTAGGCCCGGCCACGCTCGATCGCGTCGGCGACCTTCTCCGCGACGGGCTTGTCGCCCCCGCGCACGAAGGCGTCGGTGCGCGCGTTGAGCGCGAAGGGGACACCCTCGGCCTCGCCCGCCGCGACGACGGCCGCGACCCGCTCTGCCGCCTCGGTCACGGGCAGGAGACGGTCCTCGACGTTCGCGCCGACGATGCCCACGCCGATCGCACGACGCGTCGTCTCGCCCGGGTCGTCGTAGCCGTTGTCGAGGTCCGCGCTCACGGGCACGTCGCCCGCTGCCTCGACGATCCGGCCGACCATGTCGAGCGTGATGTCGAGCGGGATCGTCCCGTCCGGGTAGCCGAAGGTCGCCGCGATCGAGTGACCGGCCGTGGCGAGGGCCTTCGTCTCGGGCAGCGCGAGGATCGCCTTCGCGGAGACGACGTCCCACACGTTGACCACGCGCAGGATCTCGGGCGCGGCGTGCAGCTCGCGCAGGGAACGGGCACGGTCAGCGGGGGAGGCAGCCATGCAGCCACGCTAGCCCCGGGGATCGGGCCTGTCACCAGGGCGTCCGCCGCCGCAGGCCCACAGGGCACCACTACTGACTAGAACGTCTGTTCGATACGATGTCGCCATGGCCCGCCGCAGTGACACGACTCCCTTCCCCGAACGCGCGCGCAGCCTCACGCCGCGCCAGGTCGGCCAGCCCGTGACGCAGGCCGAGACGCCGATCCCCGTGCGCACCTGGATCCTCACGGTGCGCGGCGAGGAGCGCGAGGTCGACGCCGAGGCGATCGCGTGGACCCCGCGCGCGGTGCGCGTCGCCTACACCGACAAGTTCGGCCGCCTCGACACCGCGTGGGTCTGGGCGAGCGCCGTGCGGCGGCGGTAGCGCCCACGTCTGCACCGCCTCCACCCTGGTCGAAGGTCGCCGCGGGGGGCGTGGCCCACCAGGGACGCGACCCGCAGCCTGTCTCTACCCGCCGACCCCCGATCGGCCCCGACTCAGCCGAGCAGGCGCTCGAGCACGACGACGACGCCGCCCTCCGCGTTCGACGGCGCGCGGAACCGCGCCCGAGTGGTCACCTCGGGGTGGGCGTTCGCCATCGCGAAGGGCAGCCCCGCCTCGTCGAGCAGCTCGAGGTCGTTGAGGTAGTCGCCGAAGGCGACCGTCTGCTCGTGCGTCACGCCGAGCGCGTCCTGGAGCGCGCGGACCCCGACACCCTTGTTCGCCTCGGGGTGCATGACGTCGACCCAGTGCTTGCCCGAGACCACGACCTGGTGGGTGTCCATGAGGTGCCCGAGCATCGTCGAGGCGGTCGACTCGGCGTCGACGAAGTCGAAGCACGCGACCTTGAGGACGTCGTCGTCGACGCGCGTGAGGTCCTCGACGACCTCGAGACGCGCGTAGTACTTCTCGGCCTCGGCGACGAACTCAGGGTCGGTGCGCTCGATGTAGGCGCTGCGCACCCCGCACACCACGAGCCCGACGTCCGCCTCGCGCGTCGTACGCGCAAGATCGATCACCTCGCGGACGACGGCGTGCTCGACGCACGTCGTCGAGATCACCTCACCCCCGTGCACGACGAGGTTGCCGTTCTCGGCGATGAACGAGCCGTGCTCGGGGAACATCCGCGCAAGCGTCGCGTGCTGGCGCCCGCTCGCGGGCACGAAGGTGATGCCGCGCTCGCGCATCCGCGCGGCGAGGCGCGCGAACCCCGCGGGGAGCTCACCGCGGGCGTCCAGGAGCGTGCCGTCCATGTCGCACACCACGAGCCGCACGTCGTGCTCGGCGGGGTCGATCGACTGCCACGGCGCGGGGGTCGCGAGTGCGGTCGGAGCGGGGCTGGAAGTCACGGAGGATTCCTCTCTGCAGCAGGGTCTCCGGGCCCGCGGCTGCGCGTCGGGCGCGCGGTCGGCGCTGCGTGCGCCAGGCGTGCGGCCCGGAAAAGGCGAACGGCGCCCCGCAGGACGCCGTTCGCGCGGTGCGCGCCCGGAGGGACTCGAACCCCCAACCTTCTGATCCGTAGTCAGATGCTCTATCCGTTGAGCTACGGGCGCACGGCCACGAGGGCCGACGAAGATCGTACCCTGGCGCGGCACCATGCCCAAACCGGCTGGCCCAGGCATGAACGAGGCCCCCGCCGGTGCCGTCGCACCGACGGAGGCCTCCAGAGCGGAGACGGAGGGATTTGAACCCTCGAGGGGATTGCTCCCCTACCGCCTTAGCAGGGCGGCGCACTAGACCAGACTATGCGACGTCTCCTCGACCGCTCAGGGTACCTGGGCAGGCGTGACCCGGGCAAAGCCTCGCCGGGCCTGGCAGCGGAGGGCGTGGGATTCGAACCCACGAGGGCGGGGTGACCGCCCCAACGGTTTTCAAGACCGTCTCCTTCGGCCGCTCGGACAGCCCTCCGGGGGTCATTCTGGCACGGTGCCGCCGGGCTCCGGGTCGTCGAGGGAGAACCAGCGCGGGGTGACGGGACGCTCCGTGCCCGACGAGGCGCCGTCGTCGGCGGGACTCGTCACGAGCGGCCGCCACGGCGTGCCGGGGACCCCGCTGCGGCCCGGGGACGCCGCAGACGGCGCGCTCGCCGCAGTGCGAGGAGTCGTCGCCGACGGCGTGCTCGCAGGGGAGGCGCCCGACGGCCCGCTCACCGGGGTCTCGCCGGAAGCGTCAGCTTCCGTGGGCGCGGCCACCGGCCGGGGGACGGTCGTCCACCACAGCTCGGGCCGACCCGGCGTGATGACCCGCAAGCGGTGCAGGTGGCACGTCGCGGCGAGCAGCGCGTCATAGGTCGCGATCGCGTCGACGTCGGGCTCGGCGACCGCGACCCCGAAGTGCAGCGCCGCGAACGGGGCCAGCCGTCCCTCGACCGTCGCGGCACGCGCAAGTGCCTGGTCGGAGAACCGCACCTCACGGATCAGCTCGATCAGCGCGTCCGCGACCACGCGCGCACTGTGGTCGAGGTGCGCGGTCACCCGGCGCAGCTCGACCACACCGAGCTCAGAGCGGCGCAGCTCGAGCACCCGGTCGCCCGCCCACTCGCGCCACTCGGCGGCGTGCGGCACGTCGAGGAAGAACCGGCTCAGCGCCGATCCGTCGACATACACCGCCATGCATCCACCCGTCGGGTCGCCAGCGTCCTCACCTGCGGCCCAGCCTAGCGAGACCGAGAACGCCGACGGCCGGCCCTGCGTAAGCGGCAGGGCCGGCCGTCAGCGCTGACCGGGAGTGGGTCCGGTCACGCTCCGCGCAGTCGCTCCATCGCCAGCTGGACGAGAGCGATCAGCGTCTGCTTGGTCGCCGCACGCGAACGCGCGTCGGTGTACAGCACGGGCACGTGCGCCGGGATCTGCAGCGCCTCCCGCACGTCCTCGAGCTGGTGGCGCGCCACCCCGTCGAAGCAGTTCACGCCCACGACGAACGGGATGCCACGGGACTCGAAGTAGTCCACGGCCGGGAAGCACTGGTCGAGCCGCTCGGTGTCCACGAGCACGACGGCACCGATGGCGCCGCGCACGAGGTCGTCCCACATGAACAGGAACCGGTCCTGCCCCGGGGTGCCGAACAGGTAGAGCCACAGCGACCCCGGCAGGGCGATGCGACCGAAGTCCATCGCGACCGTCGTGGTCGTCTTGCGCTCGGTCTGCCCACCGGCGTCGTCGACGCCGATGGAGTGCTCGGTCATGGCTGCTTCGGTGTTCAGCGGCTCGATGTCCGAGATCGAGCCGATGAACGTGGTCTTGCCGACGGCGAAGCCTCCGGCGACGACGATCTTGACAACAGTAGGCGCGGCACCGGACTGAGCAGCAGTCCCGGCGCTGGCCGCTTCAAAGGGCGGAAATGCCATTCAGAACACTCTCCAGCACGCTCAGGGACAGGGCAGGGTTCTGTCCGGTGTGAACATCCATGGGGGACGAGGAGTGGATGCGGATGAACTGCGACTCGCTCATGTCGGAGACGAGGATCTTCACCACGCCCAGGGGCAGGTGGAGCAGAGCGGAGAGCTCTGCGACGGAGATGTAGTTGGCAGCGGCGTGCTCGAGGATCGCGCGCTTCTCGGGAGTCAGGCCCTGGGCGTTGTTCGCCCCGGGCAGGACCTCGACGAGTGCCTCGAGCGGGAGATCGGTGTTCGCAGAGCGCACCCGACCTCCGGTCACGGCATACGGCCGGACCGTCCGCGTCTCGAACTCGAACGAGTCGGTCATCTACATCAACCCTGCGCCACCGGTGCGCGAGTCGCGCCGTCGACAGGGAGGTGGTCGCGCATCTCCGTGATGAGCTGGGGCGTGAGGGTCTGCTCGGTGCGAGAGACGAGCATCGCCATCTCGTAACCGATGAGTCCCACGTCACAGTTGGATTCTGCGACGACCGCGAGCACCGAACCGTTCGACACGCTCATGAGGAACAAGAACATGTTGTCCATCTCGATGATCGCCTGACGCACCTCGCCGGCCCGCAGCTGGCGCGAGGCGCCCCGGGTCAGCGAAGACAACCCCGCGACGATCGCGGCGAGCTGGTCGCCGCTCGTACGGTCGAGCTGCTCGGACATCGCCATGAGGAGTCCGTCGGCGGACACCACGAGGGTGTGCCGGGTGCCCGGAACGGTCCGGACGAAGTTGTCGAGCAGCCAGCCGAAGTTGGCTGCCTCGGTGCTGAGCGCTGTCACTCTTCCTCCTTCGAAGGGCCGTTGGAACGAACGGCTGCGAGAGAATTCCCTGTCACCACGTCTGCGCCTCCTGGGTGGAGTCGGTCGATGGAGCCGGGGAGGCGGCGTGCTCCGCAGAGCCATTCGCCTGGGGCACCGCACCGTCAGCCGACGGAGCGGGGTCTGGGGCCTGCTGACCGGCACGCCGACCGCGCGTCGCACCGCTCTGGAAGCTCGAGAGCCGCGAACGCAGCTGCTCGGGGTCGCGCGGGGCGGACGCACCCGCGGGCGCCTCCATCTCGGGCGCCGAGGGGATCGCCGTCGGCGTGCGCTTCTGGAGCGACGCAGCCGGCTTGACGACCTGCGGACGGTACGCCGAGAGCTGGCTCAGCTCGGAGAGCGCCTGCTCCTGGATGTCCGAGCGTAGGGCGAGCATCGCGGCGACCTCGTCGTCCAGGACGCCGAACTGCCGCGGACCGCCGCCACCCGGGGTCCACGCCGCGGGCGCCGGGCTGAAGGTCTGCGAGCCCGCTGCGGGCGCCGGGGCCGGG
>JAJUHG010000058.1 GCA_029267995.1 Micrococcales bacterium | reverse complement strand
GCCCCCGTTCTCACGCCTCGCCGAGCACCTCGCGGCGCGCGGTCGCGGGGCGAGCGCACCGCTCGCCGCGTGGGAGGTCGCTCGCCGCCCCTCGCGCGCGACGTCCGCGGTGCTCCTGCTGACCCTCGCGCTCGCGGTCGGGACGTTCTCCCTGACCTTCCTGTCGACGTGGCGTGCCTCGCAGGCCGACCAGGCCGCGTTCGCGGTCGGCGCGGACGCCCGCGTGACGGGCCTGCCCGGCTCGGCGTTCTCAAGGCCCGCCGCGCTCACGATCCCCGGCGTGGCGAGCATCGGGTCGACCTCACGCGCCGACGGCAAGATCGGGGCGACGGGCTCGCGCGGCGCGCTCCTGCGCACGACGGGCGTCACGGTGCTCGGCCTCGACACCGCGAGCCGCGAACAGCTCCTCGACGCGCTCGACGGGCACCCCTCGGCGCGCACGCTCGTCGCCACGCTCGGCCAGAGCGCCCCCAACCGCCTGCCCGGGATCGAGCTGCCCGAGGGCACGGGCGCGCTCGACCTCGAGGTCCTCCTCGCCAAGACCGGAGAGACCATGCCGGGACTCGTGACGACCGTGCGCCTCGCGGTCCAGGACGCCGCGGGGCTCATCCGCACCTTCGACGCGGGGACCCTGCCCGTGACCGGCGAACCGCAGCGCGTCGTCGTCGACCTCGCGAGCCTCGCCGAGGACGAGGCCGAGGCCGCGGCCGAGACCGACGGCCCGACCAGCGCGAGAACCCCCCGCGAGCCGCTGCGCGTCGTCGCGGCGCAGACCGCATGGTTCGCACCTCCCTCGGCAGAGCTCGAGGGGTGGGTCGGTGCGCACGGCGGGTCGACCTTCACGATGACCTTCACGGTCCGCGAGATCCTCGCCCTGCCGCGTGTCCCGGCCGAGGACGAGCAGGTCACGGGCACCCCGGTCGAGCCGGGCGAGCTCGCGTGGTACGCGAAGGTGCGCGACGTCGTCCCCCAGACCGTGACCCCCGAGGACGGCGACCTGCTGCACGCGCGGCTGCAGACGAACGGCTTCACGATCGCGCGCACGCCCGGGACCGCGACCCAGACGACGTGGCCCGCGACCGTCGCCGTCCCGCTCGTCGTCTCGCAGTCGCTCGCACGCGAGATCGACACGGGCTCGGACGAGCTCGCGCTCGCGGTCGGTGAGCAGGTCGTGCCGGTGCGCGTCGTCGCCGTGACCCCCGACGTGCCGACCGTAGCCCCGGGGACGAGGGCCGTCGTCGCCGACGCGGGCGCGCTCGCCCAGGCGCTTCTCGAGCAGGGCGCACGGCTCACGGACGAGCTCGAGTGGTGGGTCGACCTCGAGGACGACGCCCGGCTCGCAGCGCTCGAGGCGCACGTCACCTCGCTCGGCGGCGAGCTCGACTCACGGCACGCCGAGACGCTCGAACGCCGCGACTCCCCGCTGCGCGTGGGTGTCCAGGCGGTGCTGTGGCTCGTCGTGCTCGGTGCGAGCCTGCTCGCCGCGATCGGGTACGCGGTCTACGCGACCGTGACGATCCGTGACCGTGCGCTCGAGTTCGCCCAGCTGCGTGCGATCGGGCTCCAACGCCGCTCGCTGCTCGCGGTCGTGGGCCGTGAGTCGCTCCTCGTCACGAGCCTGTCCGCGGTGTTCGGGATCGGCCTCGGCGCCGCGCTCGGGCTGCTCGTCGCGCCCGTCGTCTCGCTGTCCCCCGACGGCGCGCGGCCCGTGCCCGAGGTCGCCGTCGTCGTGCCGTGGGGTCAGGTCGGCCTGCTCGCGGCGGAGGTCGCCCTTGCGCTCGCGCTCGTCGTCGCGGTCGTCTCGCGCACGCTGCGCAGCGCGGACCCCGCCGAGGTCATGCGGGCAGGTGATGCGCGGTGAGCGAGATCGAGGTGACGCTGCACGACCGCGAGGAGCGCGCGCCACGGCGCAGCCGCGCAGGCGCGGGACGGCGCTGGCGTGCCGCGACTGCGATGAGCCTGCTGCTCGTGCGGCGCGGGGCATGGCGCGACCGCGGTGTGCTCACGGCCTCGGTCGTGCTCGTGGCCGTCTCGGCCCTGCTCGCCGTCGTCGCGCCCCGGCTCGTGCTCGACGTCGTCGACGGCGGGGCGCGCGACGTCCTGACCGACCAGGGCGACCGGGCCGAGATGGTCGTGCGCGCGAGCGTCGGCAACTCCGGCTCAGCCGTCCCCGGGCTGCGCGGAGAGCTGTTCGAACAGTTCGTGCGCGCCGCGCGTGAGGTCGAGGACAACCTCCCACCGACCCTCGCCCGCGTCGCGGGGGACATCTCGGCGGCCGTGATGACCCCACGCACCGAGGTCACGACGATCGAGACACCGCGCCCGCACGACGACGCCGCCCTCGACGACGTCGCGAGCGGCGACGAGCCCGCCGCGCTCGAGGAGACCACGTGGCGCGGGGACCGCGTGCTCCAGGTGCTCGCGCTCGACGTGGGCGCACCCGCGGACGCCCTCGTGCGCGTCGTCGAGGGCGAGCTGCCTGGCGCACCGCGACCCGCGACGAGCGCACGCTCGCTGACCGACGTCGCGGTCACGGCACCCGTCGCCGAGGCGCTCGGCCTGCAGGTCGGCACGCAGGTGCGCATCACGGTGCACTCAGGCGCCGCGACGTGGCTGCACGTCGTCGGGATCGTCGAGGCACTCGACGCGAACGAGCCGACGTGGCGGCTCGCCCCCGAGGCGCTCGTCCCGCACACCTTCGCCGGGAGCCAGACCTCACCCGCCCTCGCACGCGGGACCGTGCTCGCGAGCGCCGCGGGCGCCGCCGAGCTCGCGAGCGCGCTCGACCAGCCCTCGACGGGGACCGTGCGCATCGCGGTGCGCCCCGAGGCCTTCGACACCGCGACCGCGGCCGCCGTCGTCGACGAGGTCCAGACCGTGCGGTCCCAGCCCACGACGCTCGTCCCCGCGCTGCGCCACGCAACCTTCGCGGCGGACTTCGCGACGCACCTCGCGCAGTACCCCGCGCGGGCCCGCGCCGCGCTTGCGCAGATGTCGGTCGTCGCCGCGGGGGTCGTCGGTGTCGCGGCGGTCGTGATCGGGCTGCTCGCGCGGCTGCTCGTGACCCGGCGCGCGGGGCGCCTCGCGCTCGAGCGGGCACGCGGCTCGACCGTGACCGCCGTGACCGCACGCCTCGTGGTCGAGTCGCTCGCGGTCACCGCGCTCGGGGTCGGCCTCGGGGTCGGGGTGTCCCAGCTGCTCGTCGAAGGCCTCGCAGGCACCGCGCTCCCGCTCGGCGCGGTCGCGCTCGCCTCGCTCGCGTCGGCCCCCGTGATCGGCGCGCTCACGGCCCGAGCCACCTGGACCGGGCGTCGCGAGCCCGCGAACCGGCAGGACCGGGCACGGCTCGCCCGGCGGCGCCGCGTGCGCCGGCTCGTGGTCGAGGCGACCGTCGTGGTCCTCGCGGCCGCGGGGGTCGTCGCGCTGCGCGGACGTGGCGTCCTGCAGTCCGCGACGCAGACGATCGACCCGTTCCTCGCGGTCACCCCGCTCCTGCTGTGCCTCGCCGTGACGCTCCTCGTCGTGCGGGTCTTCCCCGCACCCGTGCGCGCCGTCGGCCGGCTCGCGCGGCGCGGGCGCGGTGCGCTCGGGCTGCTCGGCGCGGCGACCTCGGCCCGTGCGGTCGCGATGCTCCCCCTCCTCGCGCTGACCCTCGGGGTCGGCATCACGACCGCGAGCGGTCTGCTCGCGGGCACCGTGAGCGCGGGGCAGGAGGCGGCCGCGTGGGAGCGCGTCGGGGCGGACGCGCGGTTCGACGCGCCCCTCCCGCCCGCCGACCTCGCGGCCCTGCGCGCGGCCGACGGCGTGACGCACGTCGTCGAGGGGATCGTCGCCGAGACCTCGATCGACCTCGGCCCGGTCTCCGACCGGTTCACGGTCGTCGCGGTCGAGCGCGAGCTGCTCGAGGTGCTCGCCGCGACCCCGGGCACCGACCCGGCCTCGCTCGCCCCCGCCTTCGAGCCCGTCGCCGACGACGAGCCGCTCGCGATGGTCGTCGACCCGAGCATCGCGGCCCGCATGTCGAGCGAGGACGTCTCGATGTACTTCGGCCCCGCGTTCCTCACCGCACGGCTTGCGGGCACGACGACGGTCTCGCTGCGCGGCTACGCGGAAGGGCCCTTCGTCTTCCTCGACCTCGCCCAGGTCGACGCGCGCATGAGCGAGCCGCGCGACCGCACGACGGTGTGGGTCACGGGCCCCGGGACCGACGCCGCGCTCGAGGCGCTCGACCTCGCACCGCTCGCGACGAGCCGCACGGGATGGCTCGAGGCGAACCGTGGCTCGGCGCTCGTGGGCGGGGTCCAGGACATGCTGCGCTACGCGGCCGCGACCGTCGCGTTCCTCGCCGCGACCGCGCTCGTCGCGACCGTCCTGGCGGGCGCACGCTCGCGCGGGGTCGTGCTGTCGATGCTGCGCACGCTCGGCCTGCGCGCGGGCTATGGCTGGTGGCTCGCGCTCGCCGAGCTCGTGCCTGTCGTCCTCGCGGCGCTCGTGGGAGGCGTGCTCGCAGGGTCCTCGATCCTCCTGCTGCTCGGTCCCGCGCTCGGGCTCGGGGTGCTCACGGGCGGGGTCGGCGAGCCCACGCTCGTGGTCGAGCCGACGTTCGTGCTCGCGGTCGCGGGCGCCGTCGTCGTCCTGCTCGGCGTCGCCGTCCTCGCCGAGGTCCTCGCCCACCGCCGCGACAGGCTCAGCGAAGTGCTCAGGGTTGGAGTCACGTCATGACAGTTCACGAGTACGGCGCGGACGCACTCATCGTGTGCGACTCCCTCGTACGCATCTACCAGGTCGACCAGATCGAGGTGCAGGCCCTCCAGGGGCTCGACCTGCTTGTCGCGAAGGGCGAGATGGTCGCGATCGTCGGGGCCTCGGGCTCGGGCAAGTCGACCCTGCTCAACGTCCTGTCCGGCCTCGACGTGCCGACCGCGGGGCGGGCGCGGGTCGCGGGCTGGGACCTGCTGCGCATGTCGCACGCCGACCGGCTCGCCTACCGGCGCTCGGTCGTGGGCTTCGTGTGGCAGCAGACCGCACGCAACCTGTTGCCCTACCTGAGCGCTGCCGAGAACGTCGCCCTCCCGATGGCCTTCGCAGGGGTCCGCGCGAAGCGCCGCCGCGCGCGCACCGCCGAGCTGCTCGAGGCCCTCGGGATGGGTGCCAAGGCAGACCGGCGCCCCGGGGAGCTCTCGGGCGGGGAGCAGCAGCGCGTCGCGATCGCGGTCGCGCTCGCGAACTCCCCCGAGGTGCTCTTCGCCGATGAACCCACGGGCGAGCTCGACTCCGCGACGGGCGACGACGTCTTCGCGGCCCTGCGCGCAGCGAACACCGAGCTCGGGGCGACCGTCGTCGTCGTGACGCACGACCCCGAGGTCTCGGGGCAGGTCGGGCGCACGGTCGCGATCCGCGACGGGCGCACGAGCTCGGAGGTCGTGCGCCGCACCGAGGTCGACGCGCACGGCCAGCACCGGGTGATCGCCGAGGAGTACGCGATGCTCGACCGCGCGGGCCGGCTCCAGCTGCCCGCGGAGTACCGCGCGCAGCTCGGGCTGCGCGACCGGGTGCGCCTCGAGCTCGAGACCGATCACGTGGGCGTGTGGCCCGACCGGCCCGCACCCGAGGACGGAGGGCACCCATGACCCCGACGACGGCGCCCGGGGGCACCGTGATCTCGGTCCGCGGCCTCTCGCGCGTCTACCCCGGACCCGCGGGCCGCGAGGTGCACGCACTGCGCGAGGTCACCTTCGACGTCGCCCGCGGCGAGCTCGTCGCGCTCGTGGGGCGCTCGGGCTCGGGCAAGACGACGCTCCTGAACTGCGTGGGCGGGCTCGACGAGCCGAGCTCGGGCACGGTCCACCTCGCGGGGCGCGAGGTGACCGCGATGAACGAACGCGAGCGCACGGCCCTGCGCCGCGACGACGTCGCCTTCGTGTTCCAGACCTTCGGGCTCGTGCCGATGCTCACGGCCGCGGAGAACGTCGGGCTCCCGATGCGCCTGCGCCGCCTCGACCCCGCCGAGCGCGAGGCCCGCGTGACCGAGCTGCTCGAGCTCGTGGGGCTCGCCCGGCACGCTCACCAGCGACCCGGCGAGCTCTCGGGCGGGCAGCAGCAACGGGTCGCGATCGCCCGGGCGCTCGCGAACTCCCCCGAGGTGCTCGTCGCGGACGAGCCGACCGCCCAGCTCGACGCCGAGACGGGCCGCACCGTCATGGAGCTGCTCCTCGAGCTCGTGCACGCGCGCGGCATGACGGCGCTCGTCGCGACCCACGACGCCTCGCTCATGGCGATCGCCGACCGCACCCTGCACCTCGCCGACGGGCGCGTGACGACCGGGGCGTGAGGGACCTCGCGCGGGCCTGCGTTGGGGGAAGTCGCGGGATCTGCCAGAGTGTCTCCTGGCGCCGGCGCCGCCCCGGCGCGCTGCACTGCCCGAGCCAGGAGACCCGATGACCACGTTCCCCGTCGACGACCCCCCCGCGACCGCCCCGACCGACCTCGCGGGCGTGCGCAGCGGACCCCTCGCCGACGCGCGAGCCCAGCTCGCGAAGGCCGCACAGATCCTCGAGCTCGACGAGGGCATGCACCAGATGCTCGCGACCTCGCGCCGCGAGATCAACGTGACGATCCCGCTGCGCCGCGACGACGGCACGGTCGAGCTGTTCAGCGGCTACCGGGTCCAGCACAACGTCTCGCGCGGGCCCGGCAAGGGCGGGCTGCGCTACTCCAAGCACGTCGACCTCGACGAGATCCGCGCGCTCGCGATGCTCATGACCTGGAAGTGCGCGATCGTCGAGCTGCCCTACGGCGGGGCCAAGGGCGGGGTGACGATCGACCCGCGCGCCTACTCCGCGACCGAGCTCGAGCGCGTCACGCGCCGCTACACGAGCGAGATCATGCCGATGATCGGCCCCGAGCGGGACATCCCTGCACCCGACCTGGGGACCGACGAGCGCACCATGGCCTGGGTCATGGACACCTACTCGGTCAACAAGGGCTACACGATCCCCGCGGTGGTCACGGGCAAGCCGCTCGAGATCGGTGGGTCGCTCGGCCGTCCGACGGCGACCTCGGCGGGCGTCGTGCACACGCTCGCCGCGGCGATCGCCGAGCGCGGCCTGCACGTCAAGGACGTCTCGGTCGCGATCCAGGGCTTCGGCAAGGTCGGTGCGCACGCCGCGGCGATCCTCGCCGAGCAGGGCGCGCGCGTCGTGGGCGTGAGCGACGAGTTCGGCGGGCTGTTCCGCGCGGACGGCCTCGACGTGCCCGCGCTGTTCGAGCACGTCGAGCGGACCGGCTCGGTCGTCGACTTCCCGGGCGCCGACGCGATCTCGAACGAGGAGCTGCTCGCGCTCGAGGTCGACGTGCTCGTGCCCGCGGCGGTCGAGGGCGTGCTCGACGAGCAGACGGCATCCAAGGTCCGTGCGACGTGGGTCGTCGAGGGTGCGAACGGCCCCACGACGGGCGCGGGCGACGCGATCCTCGCCGAGCGCGGCGTGGTCGTCGTGCCCGACATCCTCGCGAACGCGGGCGGCGTGGTCGTGTCCTACTTCGAGTGGGTCCAGGCGAACCAGGCGTACTGGTGGACCCTCGCGGAGATCGAGGAGAAGCTCGCTGAGCGCATGCACAAGGGCTACGCCGACGTCGCCGACCTCGCGCGGCGCGAGAACATCTCGCTGCGCGACGCCGCGCTGTGCATCGGCGTGCGCCGCGTCGCCGAGGCGCACGAGATCCGCGGCCTCTACCCCTGACCGACCGCCCTTCGCGCTCCCAGGCCGCTCCCAGCGATCTCGTGCACACTGGGAGGAGCCCGACGCGCCGTCGGGCGCCCGCACCCCCACACCCAGGAGTCTCCTCGTGCGCAGAGCCGTGCTGTCCCCGATCGCCGTCGTCCTCGGGGCGTCGCTCGTCCTCGCCGGGTGCGGCGGGTCCGACAGTCCTTCGGGCGACCCGACCCCGTCCTCGGCGCCCTCCGAGGCACCCGAGGCATCCGCGGAGATGTCGAGCGACGTGCCCGCCGACCAGCTGCCGACCGCGTCGGGCGCGTTCGGTGACAAGCCCGAGCTGACCTTCCCCGGTGACGAGCACCTCACCGAGGGCGCGATCCACGTCCTGTCCGAGGGCACCGGCGACGTCGTCGAGACCGGCGACCTGCTCCTCGCGGACTACCTCGGCCAGGTCTGGGGCGGCGAGGTCTTCGACAACTCCTACGACCGCGGGACCCCCGCGGCCTTCCCGATCGGCGTGGGCGCCGTCGTGAGCGGCTGGGACCAGGGGCTCGTCGGCCAGAAGATCGGCTCGCGCGTGCTCCTCTCGCTCCCGCCGAGTCTCGGCTACGGCCCCTCGGGCAACCCGAACGCGGGGATCGGCGGCGAGGACACGATCGTGTTCGTCGTCGACATCGTCGACGCCTTCTCGGGCGACGCCTCGGGCCAGCCCGACGCCGCGCCCGGCGACCCGCTCCCCGAGGACGGCCCCCAGGTGGGCGGCGCGCTCGGCGAGCCCGCAACCCTGACCATCCCCGAGGGCGTCGAGGAGCCGAGCGAGCCCTCGCTCACCTACCTCGGCACGGGCACGGGCCCCGAGATCGCCGACGGCGACGCGATCATCGCCCAGTTCGTGATCGCCTCGCTCGACGAGCAGCCCCCGACCTCGACGTGGGAGAACGGCAACCCCGAGCAGGTCCAGGTCTTCGAGGGTTCGCCGCTGCACGCCCTCGTGGGCGTCCCGGTCGGCTCACGCGTCCTGCTCGCCGTCCCCGCGGACGACCAGTTCCCCGCCTACTTCGCGGTGCTCGACATCCTCGCGATCACCTGACCGCATCCCCCGCTCGAGACGAGGGCACCTGCCGGACGGCGGGTGCCCTCGTCGTCTCTGTGCCCTCGTCCCTCGTGAGAGCACGGCTTCGCCCTGGCTGGCGCGTGCGCACGGTGCGCCGGACCGCCCCGACCGGTGCGGGGCGCCGTCGTCGGCGGGCCAGGAGATCGGCGCGCTAGGAGACGTGCACGATGTTGAGCTCGGGGCGCTCGCCGCGCCGCGGGCGCGGGGGCGCCTGGCCAGCCTTCTTGAGGTCAGCACGCAGCTCGCGCGGGAGGGAGAACATGAGGTCCTCGGTCGCGGTGCGTACCTCCTCGACGTCGGCGTAACCGCGCTCGGCGAGGAGGTCGAGCACGTCGCGCACGAGGATCTCCGGGACCGAGGCGCCCGAGGTGAGGCCCACCGTCGTCACGCCCTCGAACCACGCGGGGTCGATCTCGTCGGCCTTGTCGACCCGGTACGCAGCCTTCGCGCCGGCGTCGAGCGCGACCTCGACGAGGCGCACGGAGTTCGAGGAGTTCGCCGAGCCCACGACGATCACGAGGTCGCAGTCCGGAGCGAGCTTCTTGACCGCGACCTGACGGTTCTGGGTCGCGTAGCAGATGTCGTCGCTCGGGGGGTCCTGCAGGCTCGGGAAGCGCTCGCGCAGACGGCGCACGGTCTCCATCGTCTCGTCGACCGAGAGCGTCGTCTGGGACAGCCAGATGACCTTGTCGGGATCGCGGACCGTGACCTTGTCGACGTCGTCGGGCGAGTTGACGATCTGGATGTGCTCAGGCGCCTCGCCGTACGTCCCCTCGACCTCCTCGTGACCCTCGTGGCCGATGAGCAGGATGTCGAAGTCGTCCTTCGCGAAGCGCACCGCCTCCTTGTGGACCTTCGTCACGAGAGGGCACGTCGCATCGATCGTCTGCAGGTTGCGGGCCGCCGCGGCGGCATGCACCGCGGGCGAGACGCCGTGCGCCGAGAACACGACCCGCGCACCCTCGGGCACCTCGTCGGTCTCCTCGACGAAGATCGCCCCGCGCTTGGCGAGCGTCTCGACGACGAACTTGTTGTGCACGATCTCCTTGCGCACGTAGACCGGCGCACCGTAGTGGTCGAGGGCCTTCTCGACCGCGATCACGGCACGGTCGACTCCCGCGCAGTACCCGCGCGGGGCGGCGAGAAGGACACGTTTGGCAGAGGAGGTCGAGGGGGCAGTCACGCCCCCATCCTAGGCCGCGGGCCCGAGCGGGGGTCCGTCGAGGGGTCGCAGGGCCGTGGGAAGGTGGGGTCATGGAGCCCGCCGCACTGCCCGAGTACGCCCGCGACACGACCGCCGAGCGGCCCTGGCCCGTGCGTCACCTCAACCCCAAGATCGCCGACTACGTCGCGCGCATGCCCGAGGTGTGGGTCGAAGGGCAGGTACTCAACCTCAAGCGCTGGAACTCCCTGTTCTTCCTCACGCTGCGTGACACCGACCTCGACATGTCGATCAACGTGACGATCCCCGCCGCCGCGCTCGAGCGCGCCGTGCCCGAGGGGCAGCAGGTCGCCGACGGGACGCACCTCGTGGTCCGCGCGCGCCCGAGCTTCCACACCAAGCGCGGCTCGCTCGGCCTGCAGGCCGCCGAGGCACGGATGGTGGGCCTCGGCGAGCTGCTCGCGCGCATCGAGGAGCTCAAGGGCAAGCTCGCCGCCGAGGGCATCTTCGCCCCCGAGCGCAAGAAGGCGCTGCCGTTCCTGCCCGCGGTCGTCGGCCTCGTGGTCGCCCAGCAGGGTGACGCGGAGCACGACGTCGTGCGCAACGCGCGGCTGCGCTGGCCCGCGGTCGAGTTCGAGATCCGGCGCGTCACCGTCCAGGGACCGCGCGCGGTCCCTGAGGTCACCGCAGCGCTCGCCGAGCTCGACGCGGACCCACGCGTCGAGGTGATCGTGGTCGCGCGCGGGGGCGGGTCCTTCGAGGACCTCCTGCCGTTCAGCAACGAGACCCTCGTGCGAGCCGCCGCGGCCGCCCGCACCCCGCTCGTGAGCGCGATCGGCCACGAGCAGGACAACCCGCTCCTCGACCTCGTCGCGGACCTGCGCGCCTCGACCCCGACCGACGCCGCGAAGCGCGTCGTGCCCGACGTGACCGAGGAGCGGCGCGGCCTCACCCAGGCGCGCACCCGGCTGCGCCAGGCGATCGGGACCCGGCTCGACCGCGAGGGCATCCTGCTCGAGGCGCTGCGCTCGCGCCCCGTCCTGACCGACCCCCTCGCGGGGATCGTCGAGCCGCGCGAGGCGGTCGTCACGACTGCGCTCGACGCATCCCGCAGGGCCTTCGGCGAGCTGCTCCACCACCGCGCGACCGAGCTCGCCGAGCTGCGCGCCGCGGTGCGCTCGCTGTCCCCCGCCGCGACGCTCGAGCGCGGCTACGCCGTCGTCCAGCTCGCGCAGGGCGCCGTCGTGCGTGACCCCGCGCAGGTCGCCGAGGGTGACACGCTGCGTGTGCGGGTCGCCCGCGGAGAGCTCGCCGCGACCGCGCACGCCCCGGGTGCGTCATACTGACGCCCGTGCCTACCGACAAGCCCGACGTCGCCTCCCTCAGCTATGAACAGGCCCGGGACGAGCTCGTCCAGGTCGTGACCGCGCTCGAGCAGGGCTCGGCGACCCTCGAGGAGTCGCTCGCGCTGTGGGAGCGCGGCGAGCAGCTCGCGGCGCGCTGCCAGGAATGGCTCGACGGCGCACGCGAGAAGCTCACCAGGGCCAGGGCCGCAGCCGCCGAGGAGGACGCGCAGTGACGACCCAGCGTGCGCTCGTGGTCGGCGAGTCCCTGATCGACGTCGTGCACCGGCGCGACGGCCGCACGGGCTCCCACCCGGGCGGGAGCCCCATGAACGTCGCGATCGGGCTCGCGCGCCTCGACCGTGAGGCGCACCTGCTCACGTGGTTCGCCGACGACGACGCCGGCGCGGACCTGCGCACGCACCTCGCGGGCTCCGGGGTGCACGTCGTCGCAGGCTCGGACGGCGCCGAGCGCACGTCCCGCGCGATCGCGACGCTCGACGAGCACGGTGCGGCGAGCTACGAGTTCGACATCGACTGGCGCCTGCCCGAGCGGGTCCCGGCTCTCGACCCGCTCGTCGTGCACACCGGCTCGATCGCGGCCGTCCTCGAGCCGGGTGCCTCTTCCGTGCTCGAGCTCGTGCGGGCACACCGCGGCACCGCGACGATCACCTACGACCCGAACATGCGCCCGGCCCTCATGGGCACGCCCGCCGAGGCCGCCGAGCACGTCGAGCCGATGCTCGACGCGGCCGACGTCGTCAAGGTGAGCGACGAGGACCTCGCGTGGTACGCCCCCGGCGAGCCCGTCACCGAGGTCGCGGCGCGCTGGGCGACGCGCGGGCCCGCCGTCGTCGTCGTGACCCTCGGGGGCGACGGTGCGATCGCGGTGACCTCGGGCGGCGTGCGCGTCGAGGTCGCGGCCCCGCGCGTCGAGGTCGCTGATACCGTCGGGGCAGGAGACTCGTTCATGGGTGGGCTGGTCGACGGGCTGTGGAGCGCCGGGCTGCTCGGCGCCCAGCGACGCGAGACGTTGCGCGCCGTCGACGCTGAAACTCTCACCGCGGTGCTCACGCGCTGCGCCCGCATCGCCGCTATCACGGTCAGCCGCCCGGGCGCTGACCCGCCCACGAGCGCCGAGCTCGACTGACCCGGCGCACACCAAGGAGCACCATGCCCACCAGCCTGACTCCCGCCGAGGCCTGGGAGCGCCTGCGCTCGG
>JAJUHG010000057.1 GCA_029267995.1 Micrococcales bacterium | reverse complement strand
CGCGTCGTCCCCGCGACGGTGCCCGGCTCGGCGCACACCGACCTGCTCGCCGCGGGACTCATCGAGGACCCGTTCCTCGGGCGCAACGAGACCGAGCTCGGGTGGGCGCACCGCACGCACTGGCGCTTCGCGACGCGGTTCGACGCCGCCCCGCCCGCCGACGACGAGCGCGTCGACCTCGCCTTCGACGGGCTCGACACGGTCGCGACGGTGACGCTCGACGGGGCCGAGCTAGGCCGCACCGCGAACCAGCACCGCTCCTACCGCTTCGACGTGCGCACGCTGCTCGCGGCCGGTGGCGCGCACGAGCTCACGGTCGACTTCTCCCCCGCGCTCGAGCACGCCGAGCAGGTCGAGGCCCGGCTCGGCTTCCGTCCGCGCCCCTACCCGCACCCCTTCAACGCGGTGCGCAAGATGGCGTGCTCGTTCGGCTGGGACTGGGGACCGGACTTCCAGACGGCAGGAATCTGGAAGCCCGTGCGCCTCGAGCGCTGGCGCACCGCGCGCCTCGCCTCGGTCCGCCCGCTCGTGACGGTCGCCGACGACGGCTCGGGCCGGGTCGAGCTGCACGCGGACCTTGAGCGCGCAGGGCTCGGGGACGACGACGTCGCGCTGCACCTTCAGGTCGAGGTCGCGGGCCGCACGGCGAGCGTCGAGGTCCCAGGAGGTGCGACGAGCGCCGTCGTCGTGCTCGAGGTGCCCGAGGTCGAGCTGTGGTGGCCCGTCGGGTACGGCGAGGCGCGCCTGTACGAGCTGCGTGCCACGCTCTTGGGCCCCGCGGGCGGGCTCGACACCTATGAACGGCGCATCGGGTTCCGCACGGTCGAGGTGGACACCTCGCGCGACGAGCACGGCACGCGCTTCACCTTCGTGGTCAACGGCCGCGAGGTGTTCGTCAAGGGTGCGAACTGGATCCCGGACGACCACTTCCTGACCCGCATCACACGTGAGCGTCTCGAGCGCCGCGTCGACCAGGCGGTCGCGGCGCACATGAACATGCTGCGCGTGTGGGGCGGGGGCATCTACGAGACCGAGGACTTCTACGACGTGTGCGACGAGCGCGGCGTCATGGTGTGGCAGGACTTCCTGCTCGCGTGCGGGGCGTACGCCGAGGAGGAGCCGATCTTCTCCGAGATCGTCGCCGAGGCGCGCGAGAACGTCGCCCGCCTGACCCCGCACGCCTCGCTCGTGCTGTGGAACGGCGCGAACGAGAACATGTGGGGCTTCCGCGACTGGGGCTGGCCCGCGGACCTGCAGGGCCGCTCGTGGGGACTGAAGTACTACCAGGAGGTGTTCCCCCGGATCGTCGCGGAGCTCGACCCGACGCGCCCGTACTCCGAGAACTCCCCGTACTCCCCCGGTGAGCCGATCGACGGGATCCACCCCAACCACCCCGACCACGGCACGCACCACGAGTGGGAGTGCTGGAACCGGCGCGACTACACGTTCTACCGCGAGGACGTCCCGCGGTTCTGCTCGGAGTTCGGCTGGCAGGGCCCCGCGACGTGGGCCACCCTGACGCGCGCGATCCCCGCGGCCGAGCTCGGCAAGCAGACCGAGACCTTCCTGCTGCACCAGAAGGCCGAGGACGGCAACGGCAAGCTCGACCGCGGACTCGCCCCGCACCTGCCGATCCCCACGGACTTCGAGGACTGGCACTGGGCGACCTCGCTCAACCAGGCACGTGCGGTGGCCTTCGCGGTCGAGCACTACCGCTCGTGGTGGCCGCGCACGGCCGGGTCGATCGTGTGGCAGCTCAACGACTGCTGGCCCGTGACGAGCTGGGCCGCGATCGATGGTGACGAGCGGCTCAAGCCGCTGTGGTTCGCGCTGCGCGCGGCCTACGCCCCGCGGCTGGTGACCTTCCAGCCGCGCGAGGGCGGGCTCGCCGTCGTCGTCGTGAACGACACCGACGAGGCCCGGACGACGACGGCGACCGTGCGCCGCCGCGCGCTCGACGGCACCGAGCTCGCGGTGCGGCAGGCACCGGTCGAGCTCGCGGCCCGCTCGGTCGCGACGCTCGTGCTCGACGACGCGGTCGCGGTCCCGGGCGACGCGGCACGGGAGTATCTCGCGGCGAGCCTCGACCTCGAGGGCACGACGACGGCGTTCCACCTGTTCGCCGAGGATCGCGACGTGGCGTACGACCCCGCGGGGTTCGTGGCCGAGTCCTCTGCCGTGCCCGGCGGGTACGAGGTGCGGGTGCGCGCGAGCTCGTTCGTGCGCGATCTGACCCTTCTGGTGGACAAGGTCGACCCTGACGCGACCGTGAGCGAGCAGCTCGTGACGCTCGAGGCGGGCTCCGAGGCCGTCCTGCGCGTCGTGAGCGAGCGCTCGATCGACCCCGCCGAGCTGACCTCGCCGCGCGTGCTGCGGAGCGTGAACGCCCTGGTCACAGGCGTCTGACCAAGTTCCAGCGCGGTGTGTCGAGGTCGCTCGAGAGCCGGTGCTCGACGCCCGAAGTATCGCTCCTGGGCGGGAGATCCTTTCGTCATCAAATCGTGACCGCAAGCGCTCCCACTCCTGTGAGAACGGCGCTATGTTGGCTGAGCGTTCCAAAGTGGGAGCGTATCCACGCCACCAAAGGGGATAGGCAATGAAGTGGTCTCGTAACCGGGCGGTCAGCATCGCCGCCCTCGGTGCAGCATCGGCGCTCGTGCTCGGTGCCTGCTCCTCCGGTCCGTCGACGTCGCCCACGTCCGACGCAGCACCCTCGGACGACCAGTCCGAGTCCTCGGCCCCCGCCGCCGACGGCGACGTCGAGCTCAAGGTCGCCTTCTGGGGCGACTTCGGCCTACAGTCCGACGGCGACTCCCTCGTCGACGAGTACGAGGCGGCCAACCCGGGCGTCAAGATCACCCTCGTCCCGGGCGAGCACCCCGCGACGCACGAGGCACTCCAGCAGTACCTCATCGCGGGCTCGGGTGCGCCCGACGTCCAGGCGATCGACCTCGACTACGTCGTGCAGTTCCGCGAGCAGGCTGACAAGTTCGTCAACCTCAAGGACTTCGGCGCCGACCAGTACAAGGACTCCTACCTTGACTGGAAGTGGGCGCAGATGGCTGACGACGACACGATCGTCGGCCTCGGCACGGACATCGGCCCGCAGGCCATGTGCTACCGCTGGGACCTCTTCGAGGCTGCCGGCATGCCTTACACGCGCGAGGAGGTCTCTGCGGCCATCGGCGGCTCGTGGGAGGACTTCATCGAGTTCGGCAAGGAGTACGTCGAGAAGTCCGGCAAGAAGTTCGTCGACAACGCGGTGAACATCTACCAGCCGGTGCTCGGCCAGCAGCCCGTCGCCTCCTTCACCGAGGACGAGGAGCTCGCGCTCGACGGTGGCCCGAAGGTCGCCTTCGACACGGCCCTCGCGGTCGTCGAGGCGGGCCTGTCGGCGAACCTCGCGGCGTGGTCGAACGAGTGGAACGCGGGCTTCGAGAACGGTGACTTCGCCGTCCTTGCGTGCCCCGCGTGGATGCGCGGTCACATCAAGAACTCCGCGCCGTCGACCGAGGGCAAGTGGGACCTCGCGGCGATCCCGGGCGGCGGCGGCAACTGGGGCGGTTCCTTCTGGACCATCCCGGCGCAGTCGGCCAACCACGAGGCGGCCTACAAGTTCATCGAGTGGCTGATCCAGCCCGAGCAGCAGATCCGCATCTTCAAGAACGTCGGGAACCTGCCCTCGCAGAAGGCGATCCTCGAGAGCGACGAGATCCAGAACTCGACGGACCCGTTCTTCAACAACGCCCCTGACGGCCAGATCTTTGCGGAGTCGGCGTTCGCGCTCAAGCCGCAGTACATCGGCCGTGAGGAGTCGGTGGTCCGCACCGCGATGGAGAACGCTCTCAACGCCGTCCAGGGTGGCCAGATCACGGCCGCCGAGGCGTGGGACATCGCGGTCTCCGAGGTCAACGCGAACCTGAGCTGACCTTCTCGCACTGGTCCGAGAAGTTCGGACGCGGGTGCTCCGGGCGGGGGCGAAGCCAACGGCTCTCGTCCCCGCCCGGACTCGCATCCACCAGGTTCACCCCCGTTCTCGTCCCTCCCTGGAGGCCCCGTATGTCCACCGCACCCCGGGTCGCCGTCGACACCCGTGCGGCCGGGAGCAGCATCTCGTCACGTGGCAGCTTTCAGCCCGAGCAGAGCCCGTGGCAGCGGTTCAAGGGCCGGTTCGACACCAAGGTCGTGCCCTACCTGCTGATCTCGCCGTTCTTCATCCTCTTCGCCGTCTTCGGCATCTTCCCGCTCATCTACAACGGCGTCGTCTCGTTCCGCCGCTGGAACCTGAAGAACCCCACCAACGACGGTTGGGCCGGCTTCGACAACTACACGAAGCTCTTCTCCGACGGCTTCTTCGCGAACGCCCTCGTCAACACCTTCGGCATCTTCCTGCTCTCGACGATCCCGCAGCTGCTCCTCGCGCTGTTCGTCGCGTCGCTGCTCAACCGCAGGCTGCGCGCCCAGACGCTGTTCCGCGTGGGCGTGCTCGTGCCCTTCGTCACCCCGATCGTCGCCTCCTCGCTCGTGTTCGCCTACGTGTTCTCGAAGAACTACGGCCTCGCGAACTCGGTGCTCGGCATGTTCGGCATCCAGTCCGAGGCCGCCGGGACGGTCTTCAACGGCATCGACTGGCGTGCGACCAAGTGGGCCTCGTGGGTCGCGATCGCGACCATGGTCAACTGGAAGTGGGTCGGTTACAACGCCCTGCTGTACCTGGCCGCGATGCAGTCGATCCCCAAGGACGTCTACGAGGCCGCGGCGCTCGACGGCGCGACGCCGTGGCAGCAGCTGTGGCGCATCACGGTCCCGATGATCCGGCCCATGGTGATCTTCACGGTCGTGCTCTCGACGATCGGCGGCCTGCAGCTGTTCACCGAGCCGATGCTCTTCGGCGACACCCCGGACCCCAACGGCGGTGCGCTGCGCCAGTGGCAGACCGTCGGCCAGCTCATCTACCAGACCGGGTGGGTCAACCTGAACCTCGGTTACGCGGCGGCCATGTCGTGGGCGCTGTTCCTCATCATCGTCGTCATCGCGGGCTTCAACGCATGGTTGACCTCCCGCATCGGCCAGGGAGGGAGCACGAAGCGATGAGCGCCCCTGTCATCGACCGCCCGGCCCCGCAGCGCACGAAGGTCTCGCTGCTGAGCCGTTCCCCGCAGGACACCCCTGCGGGCATCCACAACTACATCTTCCTGATCATCACGCTCCTGGTCGGGTTCTTCCCGATCTGGTGGATGTTCATCGTCTCGACCGGTGACGACGCGACGCTCGCGAAGATCCCGCCCCAGCTGACGCCGGGCGACAACTTCATGACGAACTTCAACATCGTCATGGGCAACATCCCTGACGGGACGCAGTCGTTCGCCTATGCGCACTTCGGGGCGTCGTTCCTGTACTCGACGATCGTCACGGTGACCATCACCGTGTCGACCCTGTTCTTCTGCTCTCTTGCGGGCTTCGCGTTCTCGAAGCTGAAGTTCAAGGGCCGTGACCCGCTCATGGTCGTAGTCGTGCTGACGCTCACGATCCCGAACCAGCTGGGCGTGGTCGCGCTGTACATCATCATCAGCCGCTTCGGCTGGCAGGGTCAGCTCACCGCGCTCATCGTCCCGGCGCTCGTCTCGGCCTTCGGCGTGTTCTACATGCGCCAGTTCATCCAGGACGCGCTCCCGGACGAGATCGTCGAGTCGGCACGCATGGACGGGGCGAGCACGTTCCGCATCTTCTGGACGATGTGCCTCCCGGTGATCCGTCCCGCGCTCGGCGTGCTCGGCCTGCTGACCGCGGTCGGGGCGTGGAACGAGTTCCAGTGGGCGCTCATCGCGCTGGGTCCGGGCACCGAGAACCCCACGGTGGGTGTGGCCCTGAGCAAGCTCGCCTCGGCGCAGTACCCGCGCCCGCGCATCTCGCTCGCAGGCTCGTTGCTCGCGACGATCCCGCTGCTCGTGCTGCTCGCCGTCGCCGGCAAGCAGATCGTGCGCGGTGTCATGGAGGGTGCGCTCAAGCACTGAGCTCCGCTCGCTCGACCCTGGCGGCCGGTCTCCCCTCGGGAGGCCGGCCGTCGGTGTCGTGCTACCAGGCGCGCGCGCTCGACCGGGCGTGCAGCGCGATCCCGTCGGACCACGGGGCGAGTACCCAGGTGAGCAGCACGGGCCGGGCCGTGGCGCGCAACGTGACCTCGGCGGTGCGCCCGTCGGGGGTCCAGGCACGTTCGACGACGACGCCGTCAGGCAGGCTCTGCGCGGGCCATGCGGAAAGGTGCTCCTCGACCGCCGCGGCCACGCTCGCATCGGTCAGGAAGATCTTGCCGTGCTCGTCGGGCTCGGGCACTCCCCCGTCGAAGTACACCTCGAGGTCGAGCTCGTCCGCAGCGGCGAGCGCGAGGGAGTCCGCGAGCGCGGCGAGACGCTTGCGCTCGAGGTGCACCGAAGAGGCCGAGGCGACGACGGTCACGAGCAGCAGGCACACGAGGGCGAAGCACAGCGAGAGCAGCATGACCTGCCCGGCCTCCCCGTCCGCGCCGCGTGCGCGGGCCAGCCAGGAACTCATCGCGACCCCGCGTACAGGTCGACGGCCGCGAGGTGCTCAGCGGCGACCCGCACCGAGAGGGGGACGGCGTCGCGCACGAGGTCCGGGACGAACGGCAGCGGGACGTCGACCTGCACACGCGTCGCGACGGTGCTGCCGGGCTCGCGGCACGGCGTGGTCGAGCACTCGAGCATCAGGGCACTCGCCGCGTCGGTGCCGCCGAAGCCCTGGTCCTCGAGGGCGAGGCGGACCGTGGCGACGGCGGCGCGCTCGCCCGCCGCGACGTCGTCGGCTATCACGAAGGCGCGCGCAGCCTGGGCCGCGCCGGACTCGGCGGCGAAGGCCGCGGCCTGGAGCCGGCCGAGCACGAGGACGAGGTAGACGGTCGGGACGAGGAGGACAAGCGTGACACCGAGGAACTCGACGATCGCCGAGCCGGACTCGTCGAGCGGTGCCCGCGCCTCGAGACGGTCGCGAAGCCGACCGGACCAGGTGAGCGCCTGGCGCCGGGCACGGTCGACGAGGCGACGCACGGGGCGCATCAGTCGCTCTCCTCGAGCCCGTGCCCGCGCACCGTGAGCCCACCGCTCGGCCCGAGCAGCCCGATCACGGGCAGGGGTGCCTCGATGCGCACCTCGACCGTCTCGAGTCCCCCGCGCACGACCGTGCGAGCGCGCACCTCACCGACGTAGTCCGGGGCGAGCGCGGTCGCGGCGAGCTCGCGTGCGCGTCGCTCGCCGTCGGCGAGGCTGCGGTCTGCGCGCGCCGCGTACCTTGCCCCCTCCCCCGCGACGTCGACCAGGGTGTTGCGCACGTGCAGGCCGAGAGCGAGCTGGACGACGGCCATGAACAGGATCGTGGTCAGGCCTGCGACGAGCACGAAGTCGACCGCTGCGGAACCGTCCTCGCGCCTGGTCAGCCGCCGATCTCCCCCGAGACGCGCGAGACCGCGTCGTTGAAGATCCCGCTCAGGGCCGGGCCGGCGAAGCCCCAGATGAGCAGGACGAGACCCGCCGTCATGAGGGTCACGAGCACCCAGCCGGGGACGTCCCCCCGCTCGGCGTCGTCGTCCTCGAAGCGGCGGGCGATGGCTCTGTATGCCCTCGACTCGATCCAGCGTGACATCGTGCATTCCTCTCGTCGGCCGGCGGCGCCGGCACGTCATAGCCCCACCTGGAGCAGCGTGAACCCTGGGAAGATCGCGAAGACGACGGTCACGGGCAGCACGAGGAACACGACCGGGACCATCATCGCGAGTTCCTTGCGCCCGCCCGTCTCCATGAGCGCCCGCCGTCCCGCCTCGCGCACGTCCTGCGCCTGCGAGCGCAGCACCTCGGCGAGCGGTGTCCCGCGCTCGACCGCGACCGCGACGCCCTGCGCGAAGCGCGTCAGGGGTGCGAGCCGGACGCGGTCCGCGAGGTTCTCGAGCGCCCCCGTGAGCGGGGTGCCCGAACGCGCGTCGGCGAGCGTGCGGGCGAGCTCTACCGAGAGCTCGCCGTGCGTGCTGCGCGCGACCCGCTCGAGCGCACCGACCGCACCCTCGCCCGCCCCCACGGCGAGCGCGAGCAGCTCGGCGACGGTCGGCAGCTCGGCGAGGATACGCGCCTCACGCGCGTTGACCTGGCGCTGCAGGAGGTAGTCGGGCAGGACGACGCCGGCGACGGCGGCCGCGACGACGATCACGACGAGGCTCGCGAGCCCCACGGGCCTGCTGAGCAGGACGAGGGTCGCGATCGCAAGCCCCGCGAGCAGGCCGAGGACGCCCGAGACGACCTGCTCGGCGCGGAACTGCTCGACCGTCGCGGCGCGACCGGCGCGCACGAGACGCGAACGGACCAGGTCGCTCGGTGCCCCGAAGCGGGCGACGAGCCGCACGCCGTCGTCCATCCACGGCCGCAAGAGTCGCTGCAAGGTCGCGAGCGGGGTCTGCGTCGCGCCCTCGACGAGCAGCTGCGAGGTCGTGCGCGCGGGGCGCAGGTAGGGGGCGAGCCGCTCGTCGAGGCGGACCCGGCGGGCCCGCACGTGGTTCAGCACGAGCACGAGCCCCAGACCTGCGACGGCGCCCAGGAGCGCGCCCGGGACGCTCCCCGTCATCGCAGCACCCGGACTTCCTCGGGCAGACGCCCGATGCGCAGCATCATCCGGTAGGCGACGACGCACGCCGCGGCGCCGCCGAGCAGCACTCCAACGCCGGCCGGGGTGTTGAACGCCTGGGCCGCCTCGGCGCGGGTCGACAGCAGCGCGAGCACGACCCACGGTGCCCCGGCGGCGAGCCGCGCAGCCCCGACGGTCCAGCTCTGCCGCGCCTCGAGCTCTCCGCGGGTGCGGGCGTCGTCCCGCAGGAACTGCGAGAGCGTGCGCAGGAGACGGCCAAGGTCGGTGCCGCCGACGTCGCGCGTGATGCGCAGGGCCTCGATGATCCGATCGGCGACCGGGTCGGCGAGGCGAGCCTTGAGCAGGTCGAGGCACTGGGCGAACCTGCCCGTCGCACGGTAGTCCTCGGCGAAGCGTGCGAAGGGCTCGCGCAGCTCCTCGGGCCCACGGTCGCCGAGCTGGGCGATCGCCTCGGGGAGCGCGAGGCCCGCACGCACTCCCGAGGCGAGGTGGTCGACGACCTCGGGCCACACCTCACGCAGCGTGGCCTGGCGGCGGCGCGCTCGTGCGTGCACCGCAGCGCGCGGACCGAGGCCCGCCATCGCCCCGAAGAGTGCCGCGATCGCGGGGGCACCCGTGGCAGCAACGAGCACGAGGAGCACGAAGAGGCCGACCCCGACGCTCACCGCGAGCAGCGCGGCGGGGGTGACCGCGGTGACGCCGGCCTGGGCGAGCAGGTCGCTCGTCCGCTCGGTCCAGCCACCTGCCCGGGGGGCACGTTCCGCGGGCGGCCACCAGGACCACCACACGCAGAACAGCCCCGCGCCCGCGAGCAGGCCGATCGCCGCACCCATGTCGTCAGTCCCTGTTCCGCAAGAGCTCGGTCACGTCGTGGCCTGCCCGGGCGAAGCGCTCGACGTACGGCGGGTAGCCGTCACCGCGCACGAGCACGTCACCGTCGAGTCGGAACAGGTCCGCGGTCTCGACCACGCCCGCCTCGACCCGCCCGGGCACGGCGACGATCTCGCGCGTGCGCCGCCTGCCGCGATGGTCGACCTCGAGGTGCACGACGATGTCGACCGCGGAGGCGACCGTCGGCAGGACGAAGCGGTCGGAGACGTTCTCCCCCGCAAGCAGTGGAAGGGTGCACATCTTGGCGAGCGCCTCGCGCGCGGAGTTCGCGTGCAGCGTGCACATGCCGGGTATGCCCGCGTTGAGCGCGACGAGCAGGTCGAGCGCCTCGGCCTCGCGCACCTCTCCGATGAGGATGCGGCTCGGACGCATCCGCAGCGCCTCCTTGACGAGGCGACGCAGCGGGATCTCACCCGTACCCTCGAGGTTCGCCTGGCGGCACTGCATCGCGACGACGTCGCGGTGCGCGATGCGCAGCTCGAAGACCTCTTCGCACGTGATGATGCGCTCCCTCGCGGGCACGGCTCCCGCGAGCGCGTTGAGCATCGTCGTCTTGCCGGCCTGCGTGGCGCCTGCGACGAGGATGTTGAGCCCCGCCTCGACCGCGGCCGTGAGGAAGGCCCCGGCCTGCGGGGTGAGCGAGCCGAGCGCGACGAGGTCGTGCACCCGGTCGGCCCGCACGACGTACTTGCGGATGTTGACCGCCCAGTGCTGGCGGGTCACGTCGGGGATCACGGCGTGCACGCGCTCGCCCGTCGGCAAGGTCGCGTCGACGAAGGGGCTCGACAGGTCGAGGCGGCGCCCGGACGACTTGAGCATCTGCTCGACGAGGTCGCGCACCTGCTGCTCGGTGAGGAGGGTCGTGGTGAGCTCGGGCTCCCCATGGCGGGCGACGAACACCTGGGCGGGGCCGTTGATCCAGATCTCCTCGACCTCGGGGTCGTCGAGGAAGCGCTGGAGCGGACCGAGCCCCGCGATCGTGTCGAGCAGGGACTTGACGGCTGCGTCGCTGTCCACGAGGGGAGGGACGCCACCGAGCAAGGAGCGCGAGTCGTAGTCGGCGACCGCCTCGGCCACGAGCTCGCGCACACCGACCGTGTCCCGCAAGGGGTCGATCCCGCGGCGCCGGATGAGCTCGCGCACCTCCGACTCCAGGATCGCGACGCCGTCCACCGCTCGTTCCCCCTGCTCGACACCAAGGAATACGGACAGTAACGGACATTTCACCCCGCAACCACCACGACGCCCAGCCTGTGGACAAGGTGGTAGGTGCGACTACTTCGCGGGCGACCCCCGCACCCACCGCGAGCGCAGGCTCGCTTCCGACCTTTGAGCTCGGTCGTGACCCGCGGCCTCCCGGCCGGCGTGGTCGCGGTCGGCGCTTCCCCCTCGCCCGAGGAGGTCGCCCTCGCCGTGGACCGGGTCACAAGGCCCTGAGCAGCGGCGGTAGCCTCAGGCCTGTGAACGCTCCCGCACCCACCGGCAAGCAGCTCGAGATCCGTGACGGCGAGCACGTCGCGGTCGTGACCGAGGTCGGCGCAAACCTGCGCTCCTACCGCGTCGGGGAACGCGACGTCGTCACGCCCTTCGCGCAGGACCAGCTGCCCCCCGCCTCGCACGGAGCGGTCCTGCTCCCGTGGCCCAACCGCCTCGGCGACGGGACGTACACGTGGGACGGCGTCGAGTACCAGGTCCCGCTCAACGAGCACGAGCCGCGCCGCACCGCCCTGCACGGGCTCGCGTGCTGGACCCGCTGGGACGTCCTCGAGCACACCGAGAGCGCCGTGACGCTCGCGCTCGACCTCGTCCCGACCCCCGGGTACCCGTGGGCGCTGCACACCGAGATCACCTACACCGTGAGCCACGACGGCCTCGAGGTGCGCATGACCACGCGCAACGACGCGACGAGCGACGCGCCCTACGGCGCCGGCTTCCACCCGTGGCTCTCCCCCGGCGGCGCCGAGCTCGACGAGTGCACGCTGCGCATCGACGCGACCGAGCACGTCACGGTCGACTCCCGCCTGCTGCCCACGGGCACCGAGCCGGCGAGCGGCGAGTGGGACTTCACCGAGCACCGCTCGCTCGCCGGCGTCGCTCTCGACGACGCGTTCGTGGGGGTCACGCGCAACGCGCTCGGGCTGTCCTGGATCGAGCTGAGCGCCCCGGACGGGCGCACGGCCGCGGTGTGGACCGACGAGTCGATGGACACGTGGCAGGTGTGCACGGGCGACGGGCTCGTCGGCGCGCACCGCACGGGCCTGGCCGCCGAGCCCATGACGTGCATCGCCGACGCCTTCCGCACCGGTGAGCGCCTCGTGCGTCTCGCCCCGGGCGCCGAGCACACGGTGCGCTGGGGCCTCGTACTGCGCTGAGACGCGCAGGCACGGGCGACGTCGCGCGACGACTCGACATGCTCCGGGGGCGCTCCCGGACGACGCGCCGCGACGCGCAGGCGGTCAACGATCGGCAGTCAGGCGTCCTGGGCGGTCAGCCGTAGTACTCACCGTCGGCCTTGACGGCGTCCTCGAACTCCCAGTGCCACGGCTCGTAGGGGCCCGTGCCACCGCGGCGCGCCCAGTTCGGGTTGACCCAGCCGAAGGTCGGGCCGTTCGCCTCGAGCCAGTTCCAGGACTCGCCCGAGACCGTCGTGCGGCAGAAGTCGACCGCAAGACCCCAACCGTGGTTCGACTTGCCCGCAGGAGCGGCAAGCCCACCCTTGATCGCCTTGAGGCGTACCTGCTCGCTGTAGGTGCGGTACGCACTCGCGAGGCACAGGTCCCGGTCGAAACGTGCGCGGTAGGCGGTGTTCATCGCGGCGAGCGAGGTCGCGGCGTCCGCGCGCAGCTTGTACCGCTCGGCCCACGGGATCGTGCACAGCCCGTCGGCGCTCAGCTGGCCGTTGCCCCCCACGGGGCGGGCGTCGGAGTCGCACCCGGGGATGCCCTCACGCTCAGAGCTGCGCGAGGCGGCCACGAGGATCCGCTCGTCGAAGGTCTCGGTGAAGGCGAGCAGGTCGGGCACCCGGTCCGAGGCGGGGACCGCCGCGAGCGCGTCGATCACGGTCGGCAGCTCTCCGGGCGCGTAGGTCGCCTGCGTGCCGCCGGCCACGATCGT
>JAJUHG010000056.1 GCA_029267995.1 Micrococcales bacterium | reverse complement strand
CCGCTGCGGCGATCCAGGCCGTCGCCAACCAGGGCCGCTGACCGGCCGTTGCCCATGTCGGAGGGTTTGCTCCCACCCCAGGAGCAAACCCTCCGACACCTCACTTGCGGGCCCGTGGGTGGCCCGGCCCGCTCTCCCGGGTGGGGTGGGTGTGATGTCGGAAGAGTTGGCCCCGCCGGGGGAGCAGACCCTCCGACATGTCACTTGCGGGCCCGGTCAGGTGACGGGGCAGATGGGTGAGCAGGGACGGGGACGGCCGCGCCAGCCCTTGCGCCGGAGGGCCAGCACGACCTGCGCGGCGGTCTCGCACGGGGCGCACACGACGTGCGACCACCGGAACCGCAGCGTGAGCTCGGACCGTTCGAGGGCCGCCGCGTTGTCGCGCCACACGTCCCGGTCCGTCCGGCCGCCCGGGTGGGCGAGCTGCCCGTCGAGCTCGACCCGCAGGCCGAGGCGCGCGTAGAGGCGATCCGCGCGGGTGAGCCGACCTCCGAGCACCGTGCGCACCTGCAGGAGCGCACGTGGCAGCCCGTGCGCACGCTCGACGCCGTGGTGGTAGCGGCGCTCGAGCGGTGACTCGATCCCCGAGTCCGCCTCGGCGAGCAGGTCGTCGAGCAGCCGCCGGTGCCGCAACCGTGAGCGCGCGGCCGCTGCGTCGCGCACGTGCGCGGACGCGACCCCACCGCCCAGTGCGCGCGCGACGATCGCGAAGGCGTCGTCGGTGGTCCGCGCCGCGGCGACGAGGTCGACGACGGTGTCGGCGCGGTTGATCGTGCGCAGGCGCCCGTGGGCCTCCGGCACGGGCCGGCGTCGCACGACCCGCATGCCGCGGCTCGGCTCGACCCGGCGCTTCTCGGGGATGCTCACCTCGATCACGCGCGGCGGCTCGGCGAGGAACCCGTGCAGGTAGCCCGCCGCACGGTGGCTCAGCGCGGCGCCTCGGCCGGCGTACAGCAGGGCTGCGCTTGCGCGCTCGCGCCACGTCGGGATGCTCGAGCTCGTGAGGTAGACGCCGCGGTGCATCCGCGTCCAGTGCCCCGCTCGCACGAGCCCTGCGACGCGCTTGCGGCTCAGCCCGAGCGCGAGGCACTGGCCGACCGTGACGCACCCGTGCTGCTCGCGCGCGACGCGCCGCACCTCGGCAAGAGCTCGGTCCACCCGCCGATCCTGACCCCCGCGCAGAACTCTCCCCCCGACCGCCCGCGCACCCTGTGGACCATCCCGCGCCACCGACATCGGAGGGTTTGCGCCCCTGGCGGGCCCAGACCCTCCGACATGACGGCCCGGGGTGTGCGGGGCGGGTGCGGGTGACGCCCCGGGCGGGGTGCGAGCGAGCTGGATGGCGGAGGGTTTGCGCCTCTGGCGGGCCCAGAGTCTCCGACATGACTGGTTGTGCCAGCCGGGTGGGTGCGGGCGGGGGTGGGCACCCGGGTGTCCGGGCGCACTGCTTGGTGCTGGCCGCCCGCCAGGTCGCACGGGGGCGAGAGGGGGATGGCGGAGGGTTTGCGCCACTGGCGGGCCCAGACCCTCCGACATGACTGGTCGGGCCAGCCGGGCGGGCGAGGGGGCGGTCAGGCGGCGGGGGCGTTCTCGCCCGTCACGAGGTAGACGATGCGGCGCGCGATCGACACCCCGTGGTCCCCGAAGCGCTCGAAGTAGCGCGACAGGAGCGTCGAGTCGACCGTCTCCTGCGCGCTCGCGGTCCACTCGGGCGCGAGCATCGCGGCGAACACGTCCTCGAGGAGCGCGTCGAGCAGGTCGTCGTCACGCTCGATCGCCTCGGCGACGTCGAGGTCGTGGCTCGACAGCAGGCGCGTGACCCGGCGGGCCACCCGGTTCGCGGCGTCGTGCATCGAGGCGAAGGTGGTCTCGAGCGCGTGCGGGAAACCCTTCTCGGGATAGCGCAGGCGTGCGACCTCGGCGACGTGCCGGGCGAGGTCGCCCATGCGCTCGAGGCTCGCGCTCATGCGCAGCGCCGTGACGACGGTGCGCAGGTCGGTCGCGACCGGCTGCTGCTGCGCGAGCAGCGCGATGCACCGCTCGTCGAGGTCGGCCTCGAACGCGTCGACGGCCCGGTCCGCGGCGATCACCTGCTCGGCGAGAGCGACGTCACCGGTGAGCAGGGCGGTGCCCGCGTCGGCGATCGCGTTCTCGACGAGGCGGCTCATGGCCACCAGGTCCTCACCGAGCTGGGTGAGCTCGGCCTCGAAGATCGTCCGCATGCTTGTCCTCTCCTCGCGCTGGTCGACGGCCACCGTCCCAGGCCGAGGTGAACCGGAGCCTGAGCGAAGGTGAACACTTGGTGCCGCCCGGGCGACGATCGTCTCGCGCGGCGTCCTGGGCCGCCTTCTCGACCGTAGTCTGGCCGCATGGACGGTCCTTCGCTCCTGCTCGGCGGGCTCATGGGTCTGCTCGTCGGGGTCGTCGCAGTGGTCGCGTTCCGCATCTCCGAGCGCGAGCAGCGCACGGTCCCGCCGCAGCCCGAGCCCGTGATCGACGAGGGGCTCGTGCGCACCCTTGCGGTGCTGCGCTCGGCGGCGGTCGTGCTCGACGAGGCGGGAGACGTCGTGCGCGCGACACCGCTCGCGTACGCCCTCGGGGTGCTGCACGCGGGCGGGCGGCTCAACCCCGTCATCCAGCCGATCGTCGACGAGGTGCGCCGCGACGGCGTGATCCAGGACACCGAGCTTGAGCTGTCCCGCGGGCAGCTGGGCCGCAGCGAGATCTCGCTCGAGGTGCGGGTCGCGCAGGTCACGCCGCGCCACCTGCTGATCCTCGCGGACGACCGCACCGAGGCGAAACGGCTCGAGGCGATCCGCCGCGACTTCGTGGTCAACGTCTCGCACGAGCTCAAGACGCCGGTCGGTGCACTGCAGCTGCTCGCCGAGACGATCGGCGACGCCGCCGAGGACCCCGAGGCGGTGCGGCGCTTCGCGGCAAAGATGGACACCGAGGCGAGCCGGCTCAGCGCCCTCGTGCACGAGATCATCGAGCTCTCGCGGCTCCAGGTCGCCGGGGCGCTCGGGCAGCCGGGGCTCGTGCGGCTCGACGACGTGATCCGGGAGGCCGCCGAGCGTTCCCAGACGGGCGCGCAGGCGAAGGGCATCGGGGTGACGGTCGGTGCGCAGGACGAGGCGTACGTGTACGGGGACCACGCGCTGCTCGTCACGGCGGTGCGCAACCTCGTCGACAACGCGATCTCCTACTCCGAGGCCGGCTCGCACGTCGGGGTCGGGGTGCGGCTGCGCGACGACGTGGCCGAGGTCGCCGTCGTCGACCAGGGCATCGGGATCCCGCCCGAGCAGCAGGTGCGCATCTTCGACCGCTTCTACCGTGTGGATCCCGCGCGCTCGCGCGAGACGGGCGGGACGGGCCTGGGCCTGAGCATCGTCAAGCACGTCACGGCCGACCACGGCGGCGAGGTCACGGTGTGGTCCGAGCCCGGCCGCGGCTCGACGTTCACGTTGCGCCTGCCGGCCGCGACGCTCCCGCCCGAAGGGCTCGGCGAGGGCGCGGTGCCCACGCGGCGCTCTGCGGAGACGGTCGTCTCGCGCGTCGGTTCCGCCGCCGACGTCGTCCTCGACGCCCCTGCCGACGACGGCGCCCCCGCCCGCCCTGCCCCCGACGAGGAGAGCGCATGACCCGCATCCTGCTCGTGGAGGACGAGGAGTCCTACCGCGACCCGCTCACGTACCAGCTCACGCGCGAGGGCTACGAGGTCGTCGCGGTCGCGAGCGGCCCCGAGGGTCTCGAGGCCTTCGAGCGGGGCGGGGTCGACCTGGTGCTGCTCGACGTCATGCTGCCCGGCATGAGCGGTGTCGAGGTGTGTCGCGAGCTGCGCCGCACCTCGAGCGTCCCGGTCATCATGCTCACCGCGAAGGACTCCGAGATCGACAAGGTCGTCGGGCTCGAGATCGGTGCGGACGACTACGTCACCAAGCCCTACTCCTTCCGTGAGCTGCTCGCGCGCGTGCGCGCCGTGCTGCGCCGCGCGGGGGACGCTGCGAGCCCTGCGGAGGAGGGCGACGAGATCCTCGAGGCCGGCCCCGTGCGGATGGACGTCGACCGGCACGAGGTACACGTGCGCGGCGAGGTCGTCGCGTTCCCCCTCAAGGAGTTCGAGCTGCTCGAGCTGCTCCTGCGCAACGCGGGCCGGGTCCTCACACGGGCTCAGCTGATCGACCGGGTCTGGGGCGCGGACTACGTGGGCGACACCAAGACCCTCGACGTCCACGTCAAGCGCATCCGCGCGAAGATCGAGGACGACCCGGCCACCCCGACCCTCCTCGTCACGGTGCGCGGCCTCGGCTACAAGCTTGAGGACGGTCCCTGAGCCGACGTCGCCGCAGGGCTTGTCGAGAGTTCACCTCGCGTTCACCCGGTCTCGGGTCGCAGGTCACCTGCGCTGCATACCGTCCCTGGTGTCACGCGGCATCCGCTGCTGCACACACCACATGGATTGGGACGATCTGTGAAGCTCAACCGGACCAAGTCTTTCGGCACCGCGCTCCTCGCAGGTGCTATGGCGATCACGCTCGCTGCGTGCGCCTCGAACGACGCCCCTGCTGCGACCCCCGACACGGGCAGCACCTCTGACAGCACCTCGGCCACGCAGGAGCCCACGAGCGAGGAGGCGACCGTTACGCTCAGCGGCACGCTCACCGGGGCAGGTGCCTCGTCGCAGGAGAAGGCGATGGGCGGATGGATCGCCGGCTTCGGCGACCTGCACCCTGACGTCCTGCTCAGCTACGACCCGATCGGCTCGGGCGGTGGCCGCGAGCAGTTCATCGCGGGCGCGACCCTGTTCGCAGGCTCGGACGCCGCGCTCAAGCCCGAGGAGGTCGAAGCGGCGACGCAGCGGTGCTTCGGTGGCGAGCCGCTCCAGCTCCCGCTGTACATCTCCCCGATCGCGGTCATCTACAACCTGCCCGACCTCGAGGTCGAGCACCTGCAGCTGACGGCGGAGACCCTCGCGAAGATCTTCAACCGCGAGATCACGAGCTGGGACGACCCCGCGATCGCCGCGGAGAACCCCGGCGTCGAGCTCCCCGCGACCGGGATCATCCCCGTGAACCGCTCGGACGAGTCGGGCACGACCGAGAACTTCACCGAGTGGCTCGCGGCCGCCTCGAACGGGGCGTGGCCGCACGAGCCGAGCGGTGACTGGCCGCTCTCGGGCGGGCAGTCCGGCGCCCAGACGCAGGGCATGATCGACACCGTCTCGGGCGCGGTCGGCGCGATCGGCTACGCCGACGCCTCGCGTGCCGGTGACCTGGGCACGGTCGCGGTCGGGGTGGGCGACGAGTTCGTCCCGTACTCCGCCGAGGCTGCCGCGGCCGTCGTCGACGCCTCGCCCGCTGCGGAGGGCGCGAGCGACAAGCAGCTCACGATCGAGCTCGACCGTGCGACGACGGCATCCGGGGCCTACCCCGTCGTGCTCATCTCCTACTCGATCGCGTGCTCGGTCTACGACAACGCCGAGGATGCCGAGAAGGTCAAGGCTTTCCTGAGCTACGTCGCGAGCGAGGAGGGCCAGCAGCGTGCTGCCGACCCGTCCGTCGCGGGTTCCGCCCCGATCTCGGGCGAGCTGCGCACCGCGGTCGAGGCCGCGATCGACTCGATCTCGGTCGGCTGAGCCCAGTGAGCCGAACGCGCCGCCGGGAGCTCGGGAGACCCCCGCAGCCCCCGGCGGCGCACACCCGCGAGAAGAACCAGGAGCATGACGTGACCGTCGGAACCCCCCCAGCGCCCGTCGCGGCGGCCGGACCTCGCGCGGCCGACCGCAGGACGGGCTCGCACGTGTGGGGCGGGCGTGTGTTCGCGGGCCTGTCCTACGGCTCGGGAATCCTCATCCTGCTCGTGCTCGCCGCGGTCGCGGTGTTCCTTGTGGTCCAGGCGCTGCCCGCGCTCACGGCGGACCCGACCGAGCTTGAGCAGATCTCGTGGTTCCGCGCCGAGTCGCTGCTCGGTTACGTCGGGCCGCTCGTGTTCGGCACCGTCCTCGCGGCGCTCCTCGCGCTCGCGATGGCCGTCCCGGTGTCGATCGGCATCGCGCTGTTCATCTCGCACTACGCCCCGCGCCGGCTCGCGCAGGGGCTCGGCTACCTCGTCGACCTGCTCGCGGCGATCCCCTCGGTCGTGTACGGGCTGTGGGGCGCGCTGTGGCTCATCGGGGTGCTCGACCCGGTCATGACGTGGCTCAGCTCGACGCTCGGGTTCATCCCGATCTTCGCCGGGTACCAGGCTCCCGCGAAGAACGTCCTGACGGCCGCGGTCGTGCTCGCGGTGATGATCCTGCCGATCATCACGGCGGTCGCGCGCGAGGTGTTCCTCCAGACGCCGCGCCTGCACGAGGAGGCTGCGCTTGCGCTCGGGGCGACCCGCTGGGAGATGATCCGCACCGCGGTCCTGCCGTTCGGACGCTCGGGCGTGATCTCCGCGGCGATGCTCGGCCTGGGCCGTGCCCTCGGGGAGACGATGGCCGTCCTGATGGTCCTGTCCCCGGGCCTGCTGTTCTCGTTCTTCCTGCTCAAGCCGGGCCAGCACCAGACGATCGCGGCGAACATCGCCGCCCAGTTCCCCGAGGCGGCGGGGCTGAGCGTCTCGGTGCTCATCGCGACGGGGCTCGCGCTGTTCGTGATCACCTTCGTCGTCAACTTCGTCGCGCGCGCCATCGTGGCGCGTCGCAAGGACTTCTCGGGAGCGAACTGATGACTGCGCTGACGATCGAGCGGGACATCCAGGCCAGGCGCCTGCCCGCCCGCGCGCCGTGGCTCGTGGGCGCCGGTGCGCTCGCGGTGTCCCTCGCGGTCGGCTCCCTCGGCTCGGGGCCCTCGGTCCCGGCCGTCGTCGCGCTCGCGGTCGTGCTGTACGCCGTGACGCTCTACGTGCTCTCGCGCGCGGTCGAGGGGCCGCGCCGTGCGACCGACCGGCTCGCGGGGATCGCGGTGACCTCGGCGTTCGGCCTCGCGATGATCCCGCTCGTCTCGCTCGTGTGGATCGTCGTCTCGCGCGGGTTGCGCCTGTTCAGCATCTCGTTCCTGTCGACCGACATGGTGGGCATCTTCGGCGAGATGACCGAGGGCGGTGCGGTGCACGCGATCGTCGGGACGCTCCTGGTGACCGGGGCGGCGGCGCTCATCTCGATCCCGGTCGGGTTGTTCACCGCGATCTACCTCGTCGAGTACGGGCGTGGCCCGCTCGCGCGCGCGATCACGTTCCTCGTGGACGTCATGACCGGGATCCCGTCGATCGTCGCGGGACTGTTCGCCTTCGCGTTGTTCACGCTGATCTTCGGGCCTGCGTACCGTGCGGGCATCATGGGCGCTGTCGCGCTCGCGGTGCTCATGACGCCCGTCGTGATCCGCTCGGTCGAGGAGATGCTGCGCCTCGTGCCGAACGAGCTGCGTGAGGCGGCGTACGCGCTCGGGGTGCCCAAGTGGCTCACGATCGTCAAGGTCGTGCTGCGCACCGCGGCGGCGGGCATCGTCACGGGGATCATGCTCGCGGTCGCGCGCGTGATCGGTGAGACGGCGCCTCTGCTCATCACGGTGGGCCAGCTCAACCAGATGAACTGGGACCTGTTCGACGGTCGCATGATGACGTTGCCCGTGTTCGCGTACCGCCAGTACGCGCAGGGTGGCGTGGGCATCGACCGCGCGTGGGCGGCTGCGCTGACCCTCATCCTCATCGTCATGGCCCTGAACCTCCTCGCGAGGCTCATCAGCCGCTACTTCGCGCCCAAGGCGCGCTGACCCCTCTAGGAGCTTCGTCATGCCGCAGGGCATCCAGGTCAAGGACCTCAACATCTTCTACGGCGACTTCCGTGCCGTTGCCGACGTCGACATGGAGATCGAGTCGAACTCGGTCACCGCGCTGATCGGCCCCTCGGGTTGCGGCAAGTCGACGTTCTTGCGCACCCTCAACCGCATGCACGAGGTGGTCCCGGGGGCGCGCGTCGAGGGCAATGTGCAGATCGGTGGCGTGGACCTGTACGGCAAGGGCGTGGACCCGGTCGCGGTGCGCCGTGAGGTCGGCATGGTGTTCCAGCGCCCCAACCCGTTCCCGACGATGTCGATCGCGGACAACGTCCTGGCGGGGGTCAAGCTCAACAACCGCAGGATCTCGCGCTCGGACGCGGCGGACCTCGTCGAGCGCTCGCTGCGCGGGGCGAACCTGTGGAAGGAGGTCAAGGACCGGTTGGACCGGCCTGGATCGAGCCTCTCGGGTGGTCAGCAGCAGCGGCTGTGCATCGCGCGCGCGATCGCGGTCGAGCCGAGCGTGCTGCTCATGGACGAGCCGTGCTCGGCCCTCGACCCGATCTCGACGCTCGCGATCGAGGAGCTCATCAGCCAGCTCAAGGAGCGCTACACGATCGTCATCGTGACGCACAACATGCAGCAGGCGGCTCGGGTCTCGGACCGTACGGGCTTCTTCAACATCGAGAACACGGGTGACCCGGGCCGTCTCGTCGAGATCGACGACACGGCGACGATGTTCTCCAACCCGTCCCAGCGGGCGACCGAGGATTACATCTCGGGCCGCTTCGGCTGAGCCCGTCGCCGACGGCGGTCCCGCCGACGACGGCGCCTTGCGCGCCTCAGAGGTTCGCGAGGACCTCGGCGTACTCGGGGAGCGTGCCGTCGAGCACGGGGACCGTGACGCTCTTCGCGCCGTCGGCGCCGGTCGAGATCGTGATCGGGGCGGTCGCGCCGGGTGCGACGTCGACCGACTCGAAGGTCAGGACGTCCTCGCCCGTGAGGCGGACGGACTCACCGGCTGCGAGGGGCACCTCGTGGCGGCCCGCGCCGACGATGTCGATCACGACGACGGTGTCCTGCGAGCCGCGGTTCGTCACGGCACCGATGAGGGCGCCCGGCGATCCCTGCGCCTCGGTGAGCAGGAGCATGTTCTTGGCCTCGATGTTCTCCCCGAGCACGATCCGGGCCCCGTCCGAGGCCGCGTAGAGCTGCTGGGTCTGGATCGGGTTCGTCACGGAGCATCCCGTCAGTGCGGCGACGAGCGCGGTCGCGGCGGCGATGCGGACGAGCTTCATGCGGTGTGCTCCTCGGTGAACGTCTGGGGGTTTCGGCGCAAGCCTAACCGTCCCCCGCGACGACCGGGGCCCTTGCCCGCGGCCAGCGTCCTGACCTGGGCAAACACCCCTGCCAGCCCGATCTTCGGGGGTGACGCGGTGATAGCATGCGCGGGTCGCACGGGAGGCTCGGATGGCAGGCAGGACGCACGGCACGGTCGCGGCCGTCGTGGTCGCGGCAGGCTCGGGCAGCCGCCTCGGCGCCGAGGTCCCCAAGGCGCTCGTCCCGGTCGCGGGCACCCCGCTCGTCGCGCACGCCGTGCGGCGCCTGCGCGCCGGTGGGGTCGAGGACGTCGTCGTCGTCGCCCCGGCCGACCATCTCGAGGCGGTGCGCGAGGCCGTCGGGCCGGGCGCGGACGTCGTCGTCGGCGGTGCGAGCCGGCAGGCCTCGGTCGCGGCGGGACTCGCCGCGCTCCCCGCAGGCGCGCAGGTCGTCCTCGTGCACGACGCGGCTCGGTGCTTCGCGCCCGGTGCCCTCGTCGCCCGGGTCGTGGCCGCAGTGCGCGCGGGCCACCGGGCGGTCATCCCCGTCGGGCCCGTCGCGGACAGCCTCGTCCTGGCGAGCGAGGACGCCCCCGTGCGGGACTACGCCGACCGGACGGCCCTGCGCACCGTGCAGACCCCGCAGGGCTTCGACCGAACGACGCTCGAGCGCGCGCACGCCGCGGCGGCGGACCGCGCGGGGGACGAGGCGCTCGCCGCGACCGACGACGCCTCGCTCGTCGCGGCGCTCGGTGAGGTCGTGTGGGCGGTCCCGGGGGATGATGCGGCCATGAAGATCACGACTCCGCGCGACCTGCTCGTCGCCGAGGGGCTCGCCCGATGAGCGCCCCACGCATCGGCACGGGCGTCGACGTGCACGCCTTCGCCCCCGAGGGTTCGGGCCGCGAGCTGTGGCTCGCGGGCCTGCACTGGCCGGGCGAACGAGGGCTCGAGGGCCACTCGGACGCCGACGTCGCGGCGCACGCCGCCGCTGACGCGCTCCTCGCGGCCGCGGCGCTCGGCGACCTCGGCTCGAACTTCGGCACCGCAGAGCCGCGTTGGGCGGGTGCCTCGGGCACGACGCTGCTCGCCGAGGCGGCCTCGCGGGTGCGCGCGGCGGGCTTCGAGATCGGCAACGTCTCGGTCCAGGTGATCGGCAACCGCCCGCGCATCGGTGAGCGGCGCGCCGAGGCCCAGGCGGCGCTCTCGGCCGCCGCAGGCGCCGCGGTGTCCGTCTCGGGGACGACGACGGACGGGCTGGGCCTCACGGGACGGGGCGAAGGTGTCGCGGCGATCGCGACCGCGCTCGTGATCCCGCTCGACTGACTCTTGCCGCACGGCGGGCACGGGCGGCACAGTGAGCGCGTGACATCCCTCGAGGAGGCCGTCGCGGGCCTGCAGCTGTGGCCGCACCACGTCGAGACGCTGCGCAACGTGGTCGACCGCTTCGAGCCCGACCCGACCGTGCTCGCGGTGCTCTTCGGCGGCTCGCTCGCGCACGGCTACGGGCACGAGACCTCCGACATCGACCTCGTGGTGGTCGTGACGCGCGAGGAGATGGCCCGGCGCCGCGCGACGCTCGAGCTCACGCACGCCTCGGACGAGCTCGCGACCTACGAGGGCGGGTACACCGACGCGAAGTTCGTCGACCTCGACTTCTTGCGCGACGTCGCCGCGCGCGGCTCGGAGCCCGCGCGGTGGGCGTACGACGGCGCGCGCGTGCTGTTCTCGCGCGAGCCCGAGCTCGCCGAGGTGCTCACGCAGGTCGCGACCTACCCCGAGGAGGGGCACGAAGAACGGGTGCGCTCGTTCGCGGCGCAGCTCGCCGCGTGGCGCTGGTTCTTCCGCGAGGGTGTGGGCAAGGACAACGCCTACGTGCAGACCACGGCGCTCGCGAAGCTCGTGCTGTTCGCGTGCCGGCTCACGCTCGCGCACAACCGCACGCTCTACCCCTTCCACAAGTGGGTGCTGCGCGTCGTCGAGGACGTCCCCGACCGGCCCGCCGACCTGCTCGAGCGCATCGATGCGCTGCTCGCCGCGCCCGACCAGGACCAGGTCGACTCCCTCGCCAGCACCGTGCTCGAGCACTTCGGGCACGACCCGGCCGAGGTCGACCGCACGTGGGGCACGCGCTTCCTGCTCGACACCGAGCTCACGTGGCAGCGCGGCGGTGCGCCCGTCGACGACCTGTGACTACGGCAGACGATCTGTGACTAGGGGACGAGGATCACCTTGCCCGGGGCGTGGCCCGAGACGATGAGCTCGTGTGCCGCGCGCACCTCCTCGAGCGGGAAGGTCTGCGCGACGCGCACCGAGACGCGCCCTGCCGCGGCGAGCTCGAGCAGGGGGACGCGCGCCGCGCGGCGCACCTCGTCACCCGGGTCCATCCCAGGGCCGTGGCCGAGCAGGCGGATCCCGAACCGGGCCCCGTACTCGAGTGCGGCGACGGTCGCGATGCGCTCGCGGTCGGCGACGAGCTCGACCGAGACGTCGATCGCCTCCTCGGTGCCGACCGTGTCGACCGCGGCGCTCACCTCGCCGTGCGCGCGCACCCGTTCGGCGAGGCCGGGGCCGTAGCGCACGGGCTCCGCGCCGAGCGAGCGGACGTAGTCGTCGTTCGCGGCGCTGCACGTCGCGAGCGTCCGCACCCCGCGCGCGACCGCGAGCTGGACGACGAGCGAACCGACCGCGCCCGCCCCGCCGTGCACGAGCAGGACAGGCAGGGGCGCGTCCGCCGACGGCGATCCGGCGTCGGCTCGCGCGGGGACCGCCCCTCGGGACGGTGCCCCCGGGCCGCCGTCGGCGGGGTCGAGCCCGACCGCGTGCAGACAGTGCCACGCGGTGCCGCCTGCGAGCAGGAGCCCCGCGGCGGCCTCGAACGCGAGGCCCGCGGGCTTGTGCTCGAGGACGCGCTCGCGCACGAGCACCTGCTCGGCGAAGGACCCTCCCGCGGGGTGCGCGACGACCTCGTCACCGACCGCGAACCGCGTGACCCCGGGACCGACCGCGGCGACGACGCCCGCCCCCTCGAGACCCACCCGCCGCGGGAGCGCCGCGGGGTCCGCACCCCACAGCCCGCCGTAGATCTTCCAGTCCGCGGGGTTGAAGGCGGCCGCGCGCACGTCGACGAGCACCTGCCCCTCGCCCGGCTCGCCGACCTCGAGGTCGACCACCTCGAGCACCTCGGCGCCCCCGTACCCGGTCGCCACGACGGCCCGCGTCATGCTGCCTCCACCTTCTCGATCGACCCGCCGAGCACCCGGCGGGTGTACATGTTCTCGAAGATCCCCTCGGGGTCTGCTGCGGCGCGCACGGCCTGGAAGTCCGCGAGGCGCGGGTAGAGCTCGGCGAGGGTCGCGGCGTCGAGGGAGTGCATCTTGCCCCAGTGCGGGCGCCCGCCCGCGGCGCGGAAGATCGCCTCGGCCGCCTCGAAGTACCGGGCGTGGCGCATGCGGTGGTACTGGTGCACCGCGACGTAGGCCGTGTCGCGGCCGTGCGCGGTCGAGAGCCACACCTCGTCCGCGGCTGCGCAGCGCACCTCGAGCGGGAAGGGCACGGGCTCGCGCTCGCGGCGCAGCCACGCGTCGATCTCCTCGAGCACCCCGCGCAGCGCGGTGCGCGGCACGGCGTACTCCATCTCGCGGAACACCACGCGCCGGCTCGTGACGAACACCTCCGCCGACGGCGCGAGGTAGGTCCGGGCGGCGAGTCCGCGCGCCGAGACCGCGTTGAGCGCGGGCACGAAGCGCGGCGCGGTCGCGGCGAGGCGGTTGACCCCCTCGAAGACGGTGTTGGACAGCAGCTCGTCGTCGAGCCAGCGGCGCGCGGGGGACAGGCGTGGTCCGTCCGCGTCGAGGGGGAGGCGGGTGTTGCGCTTGACCATCGCGCGGCGCGTGAAGGGGAACCAGTAGACGTCGACGTGGTCCTCGGTCGCGAACCACTCGTCGATGCTCTCGAGCACCTCGTCGAGCGGGAAGGGCTCCTCGCGCGCGAGCAGCGCGTACGCGGGTACGACGCGCAGCGTGAGCGCGGTGAGCACCCCGACCGCGCCCAGCGAGAGGCGGGCCGCCTCGAACAGCTTGCGCTCGCTCTGGGCGGTGGCCTGCCTGACCTGCCCGTCGGCACCGACGAGCCTGACCCCCTCGACCTGGGTCGCGAGACCGCCGAAGCGTGCGCCCGTGCCGTGCGTCCCGGTCGAGACCGCGCCCGCGAGCGACTGCCGGT
>JAJUHG010000055.1 GCA_029267995.1 Micrococcales bacterium | reverse complement strand
TGCGGCCCGCCACGGGTCGAGGTGATCGCCCCAGCAAGCGATCTCGAGCCCGTCGTAGCCCCAGCCGGAGGCCAGCTTGGCGACCTCCTCGAACGGCAGGTCGGCCCACTGGCCGGTGAACAGGGTGATCGGTCGTGCCATGAGACTGCTCCTTACTGCTCCGTGACGGGGGTCCACGCGCCTTCGGCGGCCGCGCTGCGCTCGACGGCGTCGAGCACGCGCTGGACCTGGAGACCGTCAGCGAACGACGGTGTCGGCTGCTCGCCGGCAGCCAGGGCGTGCACGAGGTCGACGACCTGGTGCACGAAGCCGTGCTCGTAACCGAGCCCGTGCCCGGCCGGCCACCACGCGGCCATGTAGGGGTGGTCGGGCTCCGTGACGACGATGCGCCGGAAGCCCGCTGTGCGGGCGTCGTCGCTCGCGTCGAAGTAGTGCAGGACGTTCATGTCCTCGAAGTCGAACGCGAGCGAACCTTGCGAGCCGTTGATCTCGATGCGGATCGCGTTCTTGCGGCCCCACGCGAAGCGGGTCGCCTCGAACGTCGCGACGGCGCCGCCGCTCAGTCGACCGAAGAAGACGGCGGCGTCGTCGACCGTGACGGCACCGCGCCCCTCCCCGGCTGCGCCCTGCAGGCCGGAGAACTCGGCGGCGACGGGACGCTCGTGGACGAAGGTCTCGAGGAGCCCGTTGACGCCCGTGATCTGCTCGCCCGTGATGAACTGCGCGAGGTCGACAACGTGCGCGCCGATGTCCCCGAGCGCGCCGGAGCCGGCCTTCTGCTTGTCGAGGCGCCACGACAGCGGGACGTCGGGATCGGCGATCCAGTCCTGCAGGTACTGCGCCCGCACGTGCCGGATCTGCCCGAGCCGGCCCTCGGCGACGAGCTCGCGGGCGAGGCTGATCGCGGGGACCCGGCGGTACGTGAAGCCGACCATCGCCCGGGCACCCCCGGCGGCGGCGGACTCGGCGGCGCGCACCATCTCCTCTGCCTCCGCGACAGAGTTCGCGAGCGGCTTCTCGCACAGCACGTGCTTGCCCGCCTCGAGCGCGGCGACGGCGATCTCGGCGTGCGTGTCACCCGGCGTGCAGATGTCGATGACGTCGACGTCGTCCCGCTCGAGCAGGCGCCGCCAGTCCGTCTCGGCCTCGGCCCAGCCGAGGCGCTCCGCGGCGGCCTGCACACGATCCGCCGAACGGCCCGCCACAACCGTCATCTCCGGTCGCAACGGCAGGTCGAAGAACCGCGGCGCGACGCGCCACGCCTGCGAGTGGGCGGCGCCCATGAAGGCGTACCCGACCATCCCGACGCCGAGGCGACCGTCGTGCTGACTCATGTGCTTCTCACTTCCTTCGCTGACGGGCCGGCCGGTGGTGCGGACGGGTCTCGCCCGCACCACCGACGCGACTCAGGACTCGAACGCGTTGTCGATGAACTCGTCGACGTTGTCCGCCGTGACGACGGGCGCCGCGAGGACGATGCGCTTCGGCACGCCCTGCGACACGATGTCCGACAGGCTCTTGCCCTGGACGATCAGCCGCGCGAGCGAGATGCCGTCGGCCGCCTGCGTCGACGGGTAGATGACCGTCGCCTCGAGCACCGACTCGCCCGACTGGATCTCGCGCATGGCGTTGGCCGAGCCGGCGCCACCCACCATGAAGAACTCGTCACGACCCGCGTTCTGGATCGCGGCGAGGACCCCGACGCCCTGGTCGTCGTCGTGGTTCCAGATGGCGTCGATCTTGGGCGCCGCCTGGAGCAGGTTCGCCGCCTCCGTCTCGCCGGACTCCACCGTGAACTCGGCGGCGACGCGGTGCGAGACCGACAGACCGCAGTCCGCGAGCGCGTCCTCGAAGCCCTGGCTGCGGTCCTGCGTCAGGGGCAGCGAGTCGATGCCCGCGATCTCGGCGACGACAGCGTCGGGCTGGTCACCGAGCCGCGAGCAGATGTACTGGCCCGCCGAGACGCCCATGCCGTAGTTGTCACCGAGGATCGTCGACTGCGAGGCGAACGGGCTCGAGAACTCGCGGTCGACGTTGATGACGGGGATGCCGGCGTCCATGGCCCGCAGCGCCACGGGGGTCAGCGCCGCACCGTCGAAGGGCAGCAGGACGATCGCGTCGACGCCGTCGTTGATGAAGGTCTCGACCTGCGAGATCTGCGTGTTGACGTCGTTCGTGCCCTCGGCCACGGTGATCTCGACGTCCTCGAAGCTCGCCGCCCGGTCGCGCGCCGCTTCCGTGATGGCCGCCATCCAGCCGTGGTCGGCGGCCGGGGCCGAGAACCCGATGCGGACCGTGTCACCGGTCTCGTCGTTGCCCCCGGGGGCGTTGGTTGCCGTGCTCGTGGCGCCGTCGTCGGTCGTGGCGCTCGTCGTCTCCGTCACGGGGTCGTTCCCCGTGCAGCCGACGAGCAGCGCGCCGACGCCGACGAGCACCGCCGCGGTCTGGGTGGTCCGGCGCCAGGACGTGCGCCGCTTCGTTGCGGTCATGTTGTCTCCCTCGAGTTTCCCCCGACGTCCCTGCCGAGGTGGTGGTGGTACGCCGGACCGACGGTCCGGCGGTCGCTGGAGCCGCGCGCCTCTTCGCGTCCAGCACGGGTCACGAGCGTTCGTCGTCCCCCTCGTCCCGCACGACGGGGGCGGTCGCATTGGTCGAGACCTCGCCCGCCGGTGCACCCGGAGTCGTGGTGGGACTGCCGGTCGATGTCGCCGCGGCGCGTCGTCGGCGGCGGAACCCGCCCGCGGCGACGCGCTGCTGGAGCAGGACGGCGAGGACGATGATCACGCCGCGGGCGACGGCCTGCGCGGAGCTGGACAGGTTGTTGAGCGTGAACACGTTGCCGAGCGTCGTGAAGATCAGGACGCCGAGGACGGTGCCCACGATCGTGCCCCGCCCGCCCACGAGGAGCGTCCCGCCGATGACGACGGCGGCGATCGCGTCGAGCTCGTAGAGCGTGCCGTGCGTCGAGGAGCCCGTCGTCGTGCGGCCGATGAGCATCGCGCCGGCGATCCCGCACGTGACGCCGGACAGGACGTACAGCCACACGGTGTGGCGCTGGACGCGGATGCCCGCGAGCCGCGCGGCCTCGGCATTGCCACCGACGGCGAACGTGCGCCGGCCGAACGTCGTGCGGTTGAGCACGACCCAGCCGAGCACGGCGACGAGCGCGAAGATGATGACGAGCGTCGGCACGCCGAGCACGTCGCCGCCGAACACGCCGTAGAAGCCCCGGTGCTCGCGCGGCTCGAGGATCTGGGTGCGGCGGTTGGAGATCATCTCGGCGAGGCCGCGCGCGGAGGCCAGCATCGCGAGCGTCGCGATGAACGCCGCGACCTTCCCGTAGGCGATGACGACGCCGTTCACGAGCCCGCCGACGGCGCCCACGGCAACGGCCGTGACGACGATGACGATCCAGTGCGTGTCCTGTGCCATCGCCTGCGTCGCGATCGTCGTGGCCCACACCGAGGACAGCGCGACGAGCGCCCCGACGGAGAGGTCGATCCCGCCGCCGATGATGACGAACGTCATCCCGATGCTCACGACGCCGATGACGGACGCGAGCCGCAGGATCGTCAGCGCGTTGTCGAGCGCGAGGAACCGGTCCCCGGCCGTGACGATGCCCACGGCGCACAGGATCGCGAGCGCGATCACGAGGCCGAGGTTGCGGCCCACGGGGCCCGACATCAGCCCTGGCTTCGCGTCCTTCGTCCTGCCCGTGCCCGGTGCGGGGCCGGTCTCGCGGCTTGCGACGGTGTCGGCCTTCATGCGGCACCCTCCTGCTCCTGAGCGAGCCGGGCGGCTTCGCTCTCCATGATGAGGTCCAGTACGTGGTGCTCGTCGAGCTCGCTCGCGGGCGCCTCGGTGACGACCGCTCCCTCGTTGACGACGAGGACGCGGTGGGCGAGCCCGAGCACCTCGGGGATCTCGCTCGAGACGACGACGATCGCGACGCCGCGCGCGGCGAGCGCGTCGATGAGCGCGTAGATCTCCGAGCGGGCCCCGACGTCGACGCCGCGCGTCGGCTCGTCGAGCAGCAGCACCCGGCAGTCGCGCACGAGCCACCGCGCGAGCACGACCTTCTGCTGGTTGCCGCCCGAGAGCGTGCGGACCTCGCGCGCGACGTCGCGAGGCCGGATCTCGAGCGCCTCGACCTGCTCCTCGGCCACGGCGCGCTCGGCGGCCGCGGAGAGGAGTCCGCGCCGAGTGAAGCGCGCGAGGCTCGAGAGGCTGATGTTGCGGTAGACGGCCTCGCCGAGCAGGAGCGCCTGGCTCTTGCGCTCCTCGGGCGCGAGCCCGACGCCCGCTGCCACGGCCGCCGCGACGTCCCCGGCGCGCAGCCTGCGGCCCGCGACGCGCACCTCGCCCGTCGTGGCACGGCGGGCCCCGCACACGGTCTCGAGGATCTCCGAGCGCCCGGAGCCGACGAGGCCGGCGAGCCCGACGATCTCGCCCGGGCGCACCGTGAAGCTCACGTCGGTGAACTCGCCGTCGAGGCCCAGGCCGTCGACCTCGAGCAGCGGCTGCACGTCGGCGCCGGGGGGCTCGCGCCGCTCCGGGAAGACGTACTCGATGTCGCGACCCGTCATGAGCGTGATGACCTCGCGCGTCGGGGTGTCACGGGCCGAGATCCCCGTCGCGACGGTCCTGCCGTCCTTGAGGATCGTGGTCCGGTCACCGATCTCGCGGATCTCCTCGAGCCGGTGGGAGATGTACAGCACGGCGACGCCGTCGGCCCGCAGGTCGCGGATGACGTGGAAGAGGCGGTCGACCTCCTCGTTGTCGAGGACGGCGGACGGCTCGTCCATGATGATCAGCCGCGCGTCCTGGCTCAGCGCGCGCGCGATGCTCACCATCTGCTGGCCGGCGGCCGGGAGGGTGCCGACCTCGGTCGTGGGGCGGATCTCGTGGTGGCCGAGCCGGGCCATCAGCTCGGCCGTCGCGCGATTCGCGGTGGCGGGCCGCATGAGGCCCAGGCGCGAGTGCTCGCGGCCGAGGAAGACGTTGTCCGCGACGGTCAGTCCCGGCACGAGGTCGAGCTCTTGGTAGATCGTCGCGATGCCGAGCGCCATGGCGGCCTGGGGGTGCAGCAGGGAGACGGTCCGGCCGCGCCACGTGATCTCGCCCGCGTCGGGCTGGTGGGCACCGGCCAGGACCTTGATGAGCGTGGACTTCCCGGCGCCGTTCTGACCGAGCAGGCAGTGCACCTCCCCCGCTCGCACGTCGAGGTCGACCCCGTCGAGCGCCTTCGCTCCGGGGTAGTGCTTCACGAGCCCGCGTACCGACAGCAAGGGCTGAGACTGGGCGTCTTCGACCATGAGAGACACAGTGGCAGGTCTTTTGTCACGCGTCAAGCAAAAGTCTTACTCACAGCGACATAGTTCAGCCGAGGGAAGTGAGAAGTCAGCGCTCCGTGAAGCCGAGCCTCCCGAGCTTCTTCGGGTCGCGCTGCCACTCCTTCGCGACGCGCACGTGCAGGTCGAGGTACACCCGCTGACCGAGCAGTGCCTCGATCCCGCTGCGCGCCCGCGTGCCGACGTCGCGCAGCCGCGAGCCGCCCTTGCCGATGACGATCGCCTTCTGCGAGTCCCGCTCGACGAACAGGTCGACGCGCACGTCGAGCAGGTCGCTGCCCTCGCGCGGGACGATCTCGTCGACGACGACGGCCAGGGAGTGCGGCAGCTCGTCGCGCACCCCCTCGAGCGCGGCCTCGCGCACGAGCTCGGCCACCATGACGGACGCCGGCTCGTCGGTCAGCTCCCCGTCCGGGTAGAGCATCGGCCCCTCGGGGAGGTGCGACACGAGCACGTCGGCGAGCGTGTCGACCTGGAAGCCGTCCGTCGCCGAGGTCGGCACGACGTCGGCCCACTCCCCCAGGGCGGACACGGCAAGAAGCTGCTCCATGACGCGCTGGCGCGGCACCTTGTCCGTCTTCGTCACGACGGCCACGACGGGCGTGCGGCCGCCGAGCGCCTCGAGCTCGGCGGCGATGAACTTGTCGCCCGGGCCCACCTTCTGGTCGGCCGGGACGCAGAACGCGACGACGTCGACCTCGGACAGCGTCGAGCGCACGAGCGAGTTGAGGTGGTCGCCGAGCATCGTGCGCGGCCGGTGCAGCCCCGGGGTGTCGACGAGCACGAGCTGGGCGTCCTCGCGATGCACGATGCCGCGAATCGTGTGACGCGTCGTCTGCGGCCGGTCCGAGGTGATCGCGACCTTCGCGCCCACGAGCGCATTAGTGAGCGTCGACTTGCCGGCGTTGGGGCGGCCCACGAGGCACGCGAACCCGGACCGGAACGGTGCGCTCATCCGGCGACCTCCTCCTCGGCGCGACGCACCACGAGCGTCGCGAGCTGCTTGCGTCGACCCTCGACCCGCTCGGCCTCGAGGTGCAGCCCGTCGACCACCGCGCTCGAGCCCGCGAGGGGGACCTTGCCGAGCGACTTCGCGAGCAGACCACCCGCGGTGTCGACGTCGTCGTCGTCGAGCTCGAGCTCGAACAGGTCGCCCAGCTCGTCGAGGGGCAGCCGTGCGGGGACCCGGAACGCGCCGCCGTCGAGCGGCTCGACCTTCGCCTCGCGCCGGTCGTGCTCGTCGGTGAGCTCGCCGACGATCTCCTCGAGCGCGTCCTCGATCGTCACGAGCCCCGCGATGCCCCCGTACTCGTCGACGACCATCGCGATGTGCGAGGAGCTCGCCTGCATCTCGCGCAGCAGGTCGTCGACCGGCTTGGACTCCGGGACGAACACCGCAGGGCGCATGACCTGCGAGCACGCGAGCTGGTCGCTTCCGGGCTGAGTGTGCAGGCGGCGCACGACGTCCTTGAGGAACAGCACACCCTGCAGGTCGTCGGCCGACTCCCCCACGACGGGCACGCGCGAGAAGCCCGACCGCAGGAACAGCGTGAGCGCCTTGCGCAGGGGGGTCGCGGCGTCGACCGTGATCATCTCGGTGCGCGGGACCATGACCTCACGCGTGATCGTGTCGCCCAGCTCGAGGACCGAGCGCACGAGCTCGCCCTCCTCGGCCTCGAAGCCCTCGGACTCCTCGACGAGCTCGACGATGTCCTCGAGCTCGGGCGACGTCTCGAGGGTCGGCATCACGGCGCCCACGGGCCGCACCGCGAGCAGCAGGCCCGAGGTCGCGGCGAGCGCACCGAGCGGGTGGCGCCGCCCGAGCCGGCGCGGACCGAGCCGCACGAGCACGCCCGCGAGCCCCGCGAGCGCGAGCACGAGGACGACGACGGCCCACGCCGCAAGCCCCGTGCGCGCGAGCACGAGCGTGAGGCTCGTGACCGCGAGGATCTCGGCGAACAGGCGGGTCACGGCGAGGCCCGCGAGGGTCTGCGCCTCGTCCTCGAGCAGGCGCAGCACACGCGCGGCCCACGGCCGACCCGCGGCCTGCGCCTCGAGCCCCTGCGCGCGTGGCACACGGCGCAGCGCACCCTCACCGAGACCGAGCAGGGCGCTCACCGCGAGCGCGACCGCGACGAGGACGAGCAGGGCCGCGGTCATCGACTCGCGAGGAAGGTCAGGAGGAGCTTGCGCTGCAGGTCGAACATCTCCTTCTCCTCCGCAGGCTCGGCGTGGTCGAAGCCCAGCAGGTGGAGGATGCCGTGCACCGTGAGCAGGAGCAGCTCCTCGGTCGTCGTGTGGCCCGCGGCCCGAGCCTGGTCCGCGGCGACCTCGGGGCACAGCACGACGTCGCCGAGCATGCCGGGCTCGCCGGTCTCCCCCGCGCGCCCGGGCCGCAGCTCATCCATCGGGAAGCTCATGACGTCGGTCGGCCCCGGCTCGTCGAGGTAGCGCTCGTGCAGGTCCGCCATGACCTCGGTGCCGACGAGCTGGATCGACAGCTCGGACATCGGGTGCACGTGCATCGCGTCGATCACGAAGCGGCCCAGCGCCGCGAACTCCGCCTCGTCGACCTGCCACTCGGTCTCGTTGTTGACCTCGACGCTCACCGTGCTCCTCGTCGCCCCTCGGGGCGACCACCGGGCCGCCCTTCCTGTCTCGCCCCGCTCACCACGTCCCAGCGCGCGTAGGCGTCGATGATGTCGCTCACGAGGCGGTGCCGCACGACGTCCGCCGAGGTGAGGCGGCAGAACGCGACGTCGTCGACCCCGTCGAGGATCTCCTGGACGACGCGCAGGCCCGAGACGTGCCCGCCGGGCAGGTCCGTCTGGGTCACGTCGCCCGTGACGACGACCTTCGAGCCGAAGCCCAGGCGCGTGAGGAACATCTTCATCTGCTCGGTCGAGGTGTTCTGCGCCTCGTCGAGGATGATGAACGAGTCGTTGAGCGTGCGCCCGCGCATGTAGGCCAGGGGTGCCACCTCGACCGTGCCGGCCTCGAGCAGGCGGGGGATCGACTCGGGGTCGACCATGTCGTGCAGCGCGTCGTAGAGCGGACGCAGATAAGGGTCGATCTTCTCGCTGAGCGTCCCGGGCAGGAAGCCGAGCTTCTCGCCCGCCTCGACCGCGGGGCGGGTCAGCACGATGCGGTTGACGCGCCTGTCCTGGAGCGCCTGGACGGCCTTGGCCATCGCGAGGTAGGTCTTGCCCGTGCCCGCAGGCCCGATGCCGAAGGTCACGGTGTGCCGATCGATCGCCTCGACGTACTCCTTCTGACCTGCGGTCTTGGCACGGATCGTGCGGCCCCGCGAGGAGAGGATGTCGTAGGTCAGCACGTCGACCGGGTTCGCTGTGCCCGCGGTCGTGAGCATCGCGACCGAGCGCTCGACGACGTCGGCCGTGAGCGGGGTGCCGCGCGTGGCGACCTCGGCGAGCGCGTCGAAGAGCTGCTCGGCGAGCACCGCCTCGCCGCGCGGTCCACCGACCGTGATCTCGTTGCCGCGCACATGGATGTCGAGCGCTGGGAAGGCGTCCTCGACGGCACGCAGGACCTCGTCCCCGGCACCGAGCAGCTCGACCATCGAGACGTGCTCCGGCACGGAGATGCGGTGCTCGACCCGAGCGGACGGCGCCGGCCCTTGCATCGCGGGCTGTGTCATGTCAGGCGGGGCTCCAGCCGAGAGGTTCGGGGCCGGCGAGCACGTGGCCGTGGACGTGGAACACCGACTGACCTGCCTGGGGGCCGGTGTTGAAGATGAGGCGGAACTGGCCCGCGGCCTCCTGCGAGGCGACGATCTCGGCGAGGGAGACGAGGTGGGCGAGCAGGAGCGGGTCGCCGCTCGCGAGCTGCGTGACGTCCCCGTAGTGCTCGCGCGGCACGACGAGCACGTGCACGGGCGCCTTGGGGTCGATGTCCCGGAAGGCGACCGCGTGCTCGTTCTCCGCGACGACGTCGGCAGGCAGGTGCCCGGCGACGATGCGGCAGAACAGACAGTCCGTGACGGTCGACGACATGCCCCTAGGGTAGACCGCCGCGCCGTTGGAGGGTTGACTTGAGGGACATCTCGCCGAGCGGGCGGGACCGACGAAGGGGTTCTATGCGCAAGCTCACGACCGGGGCGATCACCGGCGTCCTCGCCGCCACCGTGCTGCTCGGGGGGTGCCAGACGCCCTCGGGCCCCGCGAGCGAGCCACCGGCCCCTGCAAGCTCGACGAGCGAGCCTGCGACGAGCCCCGAGCCCGAGCCGAGCCCGAGCGTGAGCCCCGAGGAGAGCCCCGAGCCCCAGACGCTGCCCGAGGCCGTGGCCCCGACCGCGGCGGGCGACAACGAGATCCTCTCCCCCGCCGACGGCGCGACCGTGCAGGGCCCGCGCGTGACGATCTCGGGCACGGGCACCGCGTTCGAGGCGACCCTGCTGTGGCGCGTCGTCGTCGCAGGGACCGAGGACGTCGTCGCCGAGGACTTCACGATGGCCGGGTCGATGGGCGAGATCGGGCCCTTCGAGATCGAGGTCGACCTCGAGCCCGGGGTCTACCAGGCCGAGGTGTGGGCCCCCGACATGTCCGACGGCGAGGCGGGCGGGCCCGAGCGCATCGACCTCGTCGCGGTGACCTTCGTCGTCGAGTAGGCCCTGGCCCAAGGTCCCGCGCACGCGGGCCACGGGTGGCGCAGACTCGAGGTGGAGCCCAGGAGGCGATGGGGCCTTCTGGGACCCGTTCGCGGCGCGCCGTCGTCCTCGGGCGGGTCAGCGCGTCGTCGTCGGCGTGAGTCTCACCACGCGCGCAGCTCGAGCGAGAGCAGGGCAAGGGCAGCCGGTCCCGCGGTCGAGGTCCGCAGCACGTGCGGACCGAGCCGCACCGCGAGCGCGCCCGCACCCGTGAGCGCCGCGAGCTCCTCCTCGGTGATCCCGCCCTCGGGCCCCACGACGACGATCACCTCCCCACGCGCCTCGCGCGCCGCCGCGAGCGCCTGCGCGGTCCGCGCGCTCGCCGTCTCGTGCAGCACGAGCGCGACCCCGCCTGCTGCGACGGCCCCCTCGATGCGACGCACGAGGGCGCGCAGGTCGACCGCGTCCTCGACGAGCGGCTTGCGCGCCCGGCGGGACTGCTTGACGGCGCTGCGCACCGTCGCCCGCCACCTGGCCTGGCTCTTCGCGGCGCGCTGACCGCGCCACACGACGATCGAGCGCTGGGCCTGCCACGGCACGACGACGTCGACCCCGAGCTCGGTCGCGGCCTCGACCGCGAGCTCGTCGCGGTCGCCCTTCGCGAGCGCCTGGACGAGCACGAAGGAGGGGTCGGGGGCAGGTTCGATCGAGCGGGCGACGACGCGCAGCTCGAGACCGTGCGAGCTCGTCGCCTCGACCAGGGTCTCGAGGCGCACCCCGAGCCCGTCGACGACGTCGACCCGCTCGCCCTCGCCGCGGCGCTGGACGATCCCGGCGTGGCGCCCCTCGGTCCCGTCGAGGACGTACAGGTCGCCGACCTCGACACCGTCGAGGGTGCCCTCGCCCGCGAGGAAGACCGGTGCGCTCATCGCCCCGCGAGCTTGTCGCGCAGCTTCGCGAACACCCCGGGGTTGGCCGCCGCGAGGCGCGCCTCGGGACGCTCCTCGCCGCGCAGCTCGGCGAGCTGGCGCAGCAGCTCGGCCTGCTCCTCGTCGATCCCGGTGGGGACCGTGACCTCGACATGCACGTGCAGGTCGCCACGTCCCCCGCGGTGCAGGTGACCGACCCCGAGACCGCGCAGGGTCTCGACGTGGCCCGGCTGGGTCCCGGGGCGCAGGTCGATCTCCTGGGGGCCGTCGAGGGTCTCGATCTCGACGACCGTGCCGAGCGCAGCGGCCGTCATAGGTACCTCGAGCGTGCCGTGCAGGTCGTCACCGCGGCGCACGAGCGTGGGGTGCGGCTTCTCACGGACCTCGAGGTAGACGTCGCCCGGGGGCCCGCCCGCGGGGCCGACCTCGCCCTGGCCCGTGAGCTTGATGCGGGTGCCCGTGTCGACGCCCGGGGGGATGTCGACGCTCAGCGTGCGGCGCGAGCGCACCCGCCCCTCGCCCGCGCACTCGGTGCACGGCTCGGGGATCACGGTCCCGAAGCCCTGGCACGCCGCGCACGGCTGGGAGGTCATGACCTGGCCGAGGAAGGACCGCGCGACCCGCTGGGTCTGCCCGCGGCCCTGGCACACCTCGCACGTGCGCGGCGAGGAGCCGGGCCGGCAGCACGTGCCCTGGCACGTCGGGCACACGACGGCCGTGTCGACCTGGATCTCGCGGTGCGTCCCGAAGGCCGCCTCGGCAAGGTCGATCTCGATGCGCACGAGGGCGTCCTGCCCGCGCCGGGCGCGCGGGACGGGGCCGCGCGGCGACCCGCCGGCCGCCGCCCCGAAGAACGTCTCGAAGATGTCCTGGAACCCGAAGGTCGCGCCCGCACCCCCGCCCGGGGCGCTCGGGTCGACGCCCATGTCGTACGAGCGGCGCTTCTCGGGGCTCGAGAGCACCTCGTAGGCGCGGGTGATCTCCTTGAAGCGCTCGGCGTCGACATCGGCACCGGCCACGTCGGGGTGGTGCTCGCGCGCGAGCCTGCGGTAGGCCTTCTTGATCTGCTCGGTGCTCGCGTCGCGAGGCACACCAAGGATCTCGTAGTAGTCGGTAGTCACGTTCGCCTTCGGTTCAGCCCGCCAGGATGCGCGAGAGATAGCGTGCCACGGCACGCACCGACGCGATCGTCGCGGGGTAGTCCATCCGGGTCGGGCCGAGCGCGCCGATCCGGGCCAGGGCGGTGTCGCCACCGTAGCCGGAGGAGATGATGCTCACCCCGGCGAGCGGCTCGTACTGTGTCTCGTGGCCGATGCGTACCGCGAAGTCGCGCTGGTCCTCGGCCATCTCGGTCATGAGCCGCATGAGGACGACCTGCTCCTCGAGGGCCTCGAGCACGGGGCTGAGCATCGCCGCGGTGTCCGCACCCGTGCGTGCGAGGTTGGCCGCGCCCGCGACGACGAGGCGGTCCTCGCCCTCCTGGTCGAGGGTCTCGACGACGGCGTCCACGACGAGCTGGACGAGCGGGCGGTCCTCGGGGCGCATCTGCTCGGGGAGCTCGGCGAGGCGCGCGCGCACGTCCTGGGCGCGCAGCCCGACGGTCGCGGCGTTGACCCGGGCACGCAGCTCGGCGACCACCGCCAGGTCGATCCCGTCGGGGATCGGGACGGTGCGCTGCTCGACGCGGCCCGTGTCGGTGATGATCACCACGAGCAGGCGACGCTCGTCGACGAGCACGAGCTCGACGTGCCGCAGCGCCGAGACCCGCAGGCTCGGGTACTGCACGACCGCGACCTGCTGGGTCAGCTGCGCGAGCAGGCGCACCGCGCGGTCGATCACGTCGTCGAGGTCGACGGCGCCCTCGAGGAACTGGCCGATCGCGCGCTTCTCGGGCGCGGAGAGCGGCTTGACCTCGGCGAGCCGGTCGACGAACAGGCGGTAGCCCTTGTCGGTGGGCACGCGTCCCGCCGAGGTGTGGGGCTGGACGATGTAGCCCTCCTCCTCGAGCTGGGCCATGTCGTTGCGGATCGTCGCGGGCGAGACCCCGAGGTTGTGCCGCTCGACGAGCACCTTCGACCCGACGGGCTCACGGGTCAAGACGTAGTCCTCGACGATCGCACGCAGCACGTCGAGCTTGCGGTCCTCGGCCATCGCACCTCCTCGCCTCGCGGGACCCACCGCCGAGGTAGCACTCGGCGCTTACGAGTGCCAATCTTACGCGGCGTGTCCCGCGGCGTGGGAGTCGCGTGGCTTGGCAGGCTCGTCGACGTGACAGACCGCTATGCCGACGACGTCCTCGCCCGACCCCATCCGCGCGCCCCTCGGGCCGCGCGCGAGGTGCCCGCAGAGCCCGGCCTCGTGGTCGAGGAGGTCGAGACCGGCTGGGTCGGCGCGGTCGTGCGGGTCGAGAAGTCCGGGGGGATGCACGTCGTGGTCCTCGAGGACCGGCACGGGCGCACACGTTCCTTCCGGCTCGGCCCGGGGTTCTGGGTCGACGGCGAGCCCGTCGTGCTCGTCGCGCCCCTGACCGCCCGCGCCCCGCGCCCCCCGGCCCGCACGGCCTCGGGCAGTCGCG